>CAYQMO010000197.1:0-7232 GCA_964418315.1 uncultured Geobacter sp.
TCAAGTGTTGGACTTTGGAGGTATCTCTGACTTGACCAACTACCTCAAAGCCTTGTCCTTGTACCAGAATTTTGATGTCGTTACTTGTCTCGTAATTGCCCGTGATGCAGAAACCAACTCTGACTCAGCAATCAGAAACGTAAAAAATGCACTTAAGCAAACATCCCTTCCAATTCCTGAAAAACCTTTTGAATTTACCGGAAATAATCCAAAAATCGCTTTCATGATTTTTCCCGGTTTTGACGAAGCAGGGCTTCAATCCGGCACACTTGAGGACCTTTGTCTCGATATTGTAAAGGACTGCTCTACGTTTGATTGTGTTGATACATACATCCAGTGCTTAAAGTCAAATGGGCATGAAATAAAGCGGCCTCACAAAACTAAACTCGATACTTATCTTTCAGGAAAGAACGATTTTGTCGGTTTAAAAATCGGTGAAGCGGCAAAGGCCGGGGCATGGGATTGGGAGCACACTAAACTTAAGCCGTTCAAAGATGTAATTATTGCGATGTAAGGTGAAAATATTATTAAACAGCGTAGAGCAGAAACAATGATGGAGGGTCGCTGATGCACTATGTGCTTGATGCCTGTGCGTTGCTTGCGTTTTTGAGGGGAGAAAGGGGAGCAGACAAAATCGAAACACTTCTTCTTGACAATAATAATCGTTGTTAGATTAGGTAATTCCTCACCCGGCCTTCGGCCACCCTCTCCCGGTTGGCGAGGGGATGATTATCTTCCTTCTCCATTAGGGAAAAGGTGTCCCGAAGGGGCGGATGAGGGGTGTTTTTGACTTGATGCAAAGAGCTATACGGACAACAAATGACATTTTCCGGAAATTGAAATTATGTTCTTCAGATAATCTGCAAGCTCTGGAAAACCCATGCTCATACACGGCCTAAAATTGAAGCAACATGCCGGGCTCTTGGTTATGAGCCGCCCATCATCTGCACACCGCAAGAACTAACAGAGGAGGTTTAGGCTATGTGGAAAGATCCTATCGTAACGGAAACTCGCTCATTGAGAGAGCAATATGCCAATCAATTTGGTCACAACGCTGATGCAATATTTCGAGACATCCTTCAGAGACAAACGGCATCTGGCAAAAAACTGGTTTCGTTCCAGCATCGCGAACCTGTTCTATCGCACGTAGGTTCCCAAAAGGAGCAGCAATATAGGACCGATCTTTGGGGAGAATGATCCAGTGAATGATTTTATACATCCATCCAGACCATTCTGAGCCAAGCGCGCCAAAAGGCGTACTCGGCGGTCAATTTTGCCATGGTCGAAGCTTACTGGCAGATTGGCAAACAGATCGTGGAACAAGAGCAGCAAGGCCAGGAACGAGCCGGCTATGGCGAGTATTTGATCAAGGGGCTATCCAAGGTACTGAGCGCTGACTTCGGCAAAGGATTCTCCTATGCCAACTTATGGAACTTCCGGCAATTTTACCTGGCATTCCCCGAGTCGGAAAAACTCTACGCACTGCGTAGAGAATTGAGCTGGACTCATTACCGGCTAATCATGCGCGTCGAGAATCCAGCAGCCCGCGACTATTATATCCGTGAAGCGGCCAATGATCGCTGGAGCACCCGGGTGCTGGAACGGCACATCAATAGTTTGTATTATGAACGTTTGCTAACCAGCAAGGATAAACAGGCTGCTTTGCAGGCACAAGCACAGCAGGAGTTGGCCCGCCCCCAGGACTTTATCAAAGACCCCTACGTGCTGGAATTTCTGAACCTGCCGGAAGCGCCCTGGCCTCAAGAACGCGCGATTGAGAGCGCCATCATTGAACATCTTCAAGCCTTTCTTTTGGAGATGGGGCGGGGATTTTCCTTCGTGGGGCGCCAATTCCGCATTAGCACCGAAACCAGACATTTCTACATTGACCTGGTCTTCTACAACTACATTCTGAAATGTTTTGTGTTGATCGATCTGAAAACCACCGAACTGACCCACCAGGATATCGGTCAAATGGACATGTACGTGCGCATGTTCGACGATCTCAAAAAACAGGTCGACGATAATCCCTCGATTGGTTTAATCCTCTGCGCCCAAAAAGACGAGACGGTGGTCAAATACTCTGTGCTCAAGGAGAGTGAACAGATTTTTGCCTCCAAGTATCGGCTTGTGCTGCCCAGCGAAGCCGAGCTGGTGGCAGAGTTGGAACGGGAACAACAACTCCTGAGTGCGCAAAAGGGACTCTCATGACCTTTACCAGAGAAAGCGACTTTGAAAACGCACTGGTTGAATTGCTATCCCACAAAGGGTGGGAAGAGAATGTCATCAATTATCCGACCGAAAAGGATTTGATAAAGAACTGGGCGAAGATCCTTTTTGACAACAATAGGGGTATTGACCGTCTGGGCGACCATCCATTGACTGACGGCGAAATGCAGCAGATATTGGAGCAGATTGCAGCTCTTCGCACCCCGTTGAAGCTGAACGGCTTCATAAATGGCAAAACAGTATCCATCACCAGAGATAATCCGGACGACACTGAACACTTTGGGAAAGAAGTCAGCCTGAAAATTTACGATCGGCGGGAGATCGCCGCTGGCCAGAGCCGCTATCAAATCGTCCAGCAACCCCAATACCCTACAAAATCAAAGATACTGAGCGACCGCCGGGGTGATCTGATACTTCTCATCAACGGTATGCCGGTTATTCACATCGAACTCAAGAAAAGCGGCGTATCTGTCAGCCAGGCTTGTCACCAGATCGAAAAGTACAGAGACAATGGCATCTTTACCGGCCTGTTTTCCATGATCCAGATTTTTGTCGCTATGGAACCGGAAGAGACGCTCTATTTCGCCAACCCAGGCGCCGATGGCAAGTTCAACAAGGATTTTTATTTTCATTGGGCAGATTTCAACAACGAACCTATCAACGACTGGAAGCAGATTGCCGGTTCACTCCTTTCGATTCCCATGGCTCACCAGCTTATCGGTTTCTATACGGTGGCTGATGAATCAGACGGCGTCTTGAAAGTAATGCGGAGTTACCAGTATTACGCAGCCAACGCTATTTCTGATCGGGTCTCCAAGTTAGACTGGCAGTTTCACAAAGGGCGTGGCGGCTTTGTCTGGCATACAACCGGCTCTGGCAAAACCATGACCAGTTTCAAGTCGGCTCAACTTATTGCCAATTCCAAGGATGCCGACAAGGTTATTTTTCTGATGGATCGCATCGAGCTGGGCTGCCAGTCGCTCCGCGAATACCGGAACTTTGCAGAAGAGAACGAAAGCGTCCAGGCGACTGAGAACACCGGCGTCCTGGTCAGCAAACTCAAAAGCCATAATCCGGCAGACACCTTGATCGTCACCTCTATCCAGAAAATGAGCAACATCTATGGCGATGCCGACGGCCTGAATGCCCATGACATTGCACTGATGAACGCCAAGAGAATCGTCTTTATCGTAGACGAGGCTCACCGCTCTACATTCGGGGATATGCTGGGAACCATAAAAAGCACTTTTCCCCTGGCCATTTTATTTGGCTTTACCGGAACGCCTATCCATGAAGAAAACGAGAAAAAGCAGAACACCACCTCAACTGTCTTTGGTGACGAACTGCATCGTTACAGCATAGCAGACGGGATTCGGGATAAGAACGTATTAGGGTTTGATCCCTATAAAGTGCTGACTTACAAGGACAGGGATTTACGCATAGCGGTTGCCCTTGAGCAGGCGAAAGCCAAAACTGAGGCCGAAGCGCTGGACGATCCCAAGAAGAAAATGGTCTTTCAAAAGTTCCTGCATGAAGTAAAAATGGCGGAATTTATGGACAATTCCGGTAAATACGTCAAAGGGATTGAGGATTACCTGTCACAGAGCCAGTATGAGCGCACTGAGCATCGGCAAAAAGTAGTTGAGGACATATTATGCAACTGGCTCACCTTAAGCCAGAATGGTAAGTTCCACTGCATTTTTGCCACCAGCAGCATAGCTGAGGCTATTGAATATTACCGTCTGCTTAAGGTTCAAAAACCGGAGTTGAAAATCACCGCTCTCTTCGACCCGAATATTGACAATAACGGCGGGGCGAAAGCAAAAGAAGATGGCCTGGCTGAAATTATTGAGGATTACAACAAGCGCTACGGACGGGATTTTTCTATACCCACCCATGCACTGTTCAAGAAAGATGTCGCTGCCCGCATGGCGCACAAGTCGCCATATATACGGATAGAAAAGAACCTTGAGCAGCAGCTTGATCTTTTGATTGTGGTTGATCAGATGCTGACCGGCTTTGACTCCAAATGGATCAACACCTTGTATCTGGACAAGCTGCTTCGCTATGAAAACATCATCCAGGCATTTTCCCGCACAAATCGCTTGTTTGGTCAGGACAAGCCCTTTGGCACTATCCGCTATTACCGCCTCCCCCACACTATGGAGCAGAACATCAACAATGCGGTAAAGCTATATTCCGGTGATAAACCATTGGGCTTGTTTGTTGAGCATCTGGACGATAACCTGAAAAAATTGAATGCTATCTTTGAGGATATTGCCACTCTTTTCAATCGGGCGGGAGTGCCGGATTTTACGAAACTTCCCGATGATCTGACCGTGCGCGGAAAATTTACTAAACACTTCCGCACATTCAACGCCCATCTGGAAGCTGCCAAAATCCAGGGATTTGTCTGGAACCGCTCACGCTACGAGTTTGATAACGATCCGGATAATGCCAACATAGTCGTTGACCTTTTATTCGACGAGAATGCCTATCTGGTTTTAGCCCTCAGGTACAAAGAACTGTTTGCCGGCGGCGGTGGCGGTGGCTCGGATGATGTTCCATACCAAATCGATGGCTACCTGACCGAAATCGATACCGGCAAGATTGATGCGGATTACATGAATACCAGGTTTGACAAATACCTGAAAATGCTTCGACAAGCGGGGATTAATCAAGTCCAGGTACAGCAGACATTGGACGAGGTGCATAAATCCTTTGCCTTCTTGAACCAGGAAGAACAGAAATACGCCAATATTTTCCTGAACGATGTGCAGCGCGGTGATGCCGATCTTACGTCGGGTATGACATTCCGCGAGCATGTAACAAAATATCGATCCAACGCCAAACATGAACAGATCAACTCTCTTATCCGCACATTCGGGTTGGATGAATCAAAGCTGAGCAACCTTTTGAATTCGGGGGTAACGGAAACAAATATCAATCAATATGGTCGTTTTGATGAGTTGAAGGATTCCGTGGACAAAATCAAAGCCAAAAAGTTCTTTGAAGAACGGGAGGGTGTGGCGATAAGTCCATTTAAAGTTAATTTGAAAATTGCAGAGTTACTCACAAAGTTTATTTTGAGTGGCGGATTTGAAATATGACGATATGATAAATCTCGCCACTTGCACGGATTTTCGACCCATCAGCCAGTGTACCGCAGTTATGACAAAATAGCTGTTTCATTGAACACTCCCGTATAAGCTTGGATGATCGGCTAGGATCTTCCTGATTTCTTCTTTAGGAACTTTTTCGGCGGGACAGATTGCGAACGCAGTCTATTCTCATTTCAGACCAGAAAGTTGTCATATTTTACATACTCGTCGATTACCTTCCTGGCGAACTGATAAGAAATTTCTTGTGCGTTCGCCTCGTCAATCAACTTCACGACAAATCGCGACAGTTCGCTATAAGGCGAGCCGATAGGAATTGTGCCCTCAAACCAGTTCCCGCCAACCTGCGATAACTCTACCAAATTCTTCCTGGAATGCCGGTCGGCGGAGGTTGTCACGCTTGACCTTCCCGGCAAAGACTCTCCATCTGGTTTCGTCCTTAATGATTTCCACCAGCAGATGCCTGACCTTGAGCATGACCTTGGCCCGCTCAGTATATTCTTTGCGGGTTGCATTGTTGTTCAGATTACCGAGCCCTGAAAGGTAATAGGTCAGGATCTGTTCAGGGAAACGCTCTTCCAGCTGTTTTGCTGCCTGCAGTTCATCACCTGAATCCCAGGCATAGCGGGGATATTTGTCCTTGAGCAGTATCGCCACAGCATGTTCGTATTCCTGACGCTGCATCCTGATCTTGAGGCTTTCCGAGGACCATGCCTTATCCAGCCGCTCAAGTATTTTGGGTTCGTGGAACTTCCACTCTTCTGCGGTACAGGTTTCTTTGAAGGCATTGTATTTTGCTAGAGTTAGGCGATCCGTTGCCTGCTCAAACTGGATGGCAAGATACTGGTCCCGATTGCCACCCTCTCTGGCACGATCGGACAGAAATTTTCGCAGTTCGTCCATCCGCCCCTGTCCTTTAATTTTGCCCTCTTCAGCAACCGACAGGGCTTCCTTGCGGTTACCCTCATCCCAGTAGAAGGTGGCAAGATCATAGTAGTCGCCACCGTACACCAGTTTCTTGTGCCGCAACTCCAGATATTTCGCCCGGTCACCAAGTTTGCGATAGATCCGTCGGGCGTGATCGGTCGGCCAATCCTTGTTCATTGCTTCCAGCATCTGTGCCAGATGACGCCAGTCCTCGTCACGGTAGCACGTGGCATAGGCCAGATCATAGAGCGGATCATCCAAGCCGGCATTGCCGCTCTTGATGAACGGCAGCACTTCATCAAGGATTTTCAGGCGAACCTGTTCTTCAATCTTTAAATTAACCAGCTTTTTCCGGATTTCGTCCAGCAGGCCTGCAACATGATCTACTGTCCCGTAGTTACCGCCACCGCAATCGTCGAGTTCTTCCAGGTCGGGAGATAACTCCCACCAGAGGGCCATGACGATCTCGCCTTCCGACCGTGTCTTCTGGGCAGGGGTGAGTGAGACATGTTTCTTCAGGTAGTCAAAACATTCACGGCGCACATCGGGTCGACCTATCGCAAGATCGGCAATCAATGTGATCAACGTTTCAGCTTTGGCCGCCTCCAATAAATCCACCAGCGGATCTGCCGTTTTTTTCTTCTTTACCATAATGACCTCAGACATGAAACTGGACGACCTGGTCCAGGAGTGGCAACTTCCTCACCTTGAACTCTGCTGAATAGCGGTCATTGCCGGGACGTTCAATTTCCACCAGTCCAAAGTAACGGGCAAACCGATTCAGACAGCGCGAAGAATAACTGGTCCGCACCACTTTCTCGGGCGAATAGTAGTTGCCGACTGGTTGAATGTGCGGAAGCAGGTTGGGAAAAGCCTGCAGGAAATTGTCTTCATAGAAGATACCACTACTGTCCGGTAAAGATTTTTAGGTCGCCCATAACTAGCTGATTTCAATTG
>CAYQMO010000198.1:0-7222 GCA_964418315.1 uncultured Geobacter sp.
TTCAACTGATCATCAACCAGTTTGGCGGTCAGCGGATCGTAGCCATCTTTTATGACTACTTCCTGACCTTCTTTGGAAAGAGCATAGCGCAGGAATTCTTCAACTACTTTCGGCAGTGGCTGCCCCGGTTTCTTGGCAACATAGATGTAGAGCATACGAGCCATCGGGTAGGAACCGTTCAAGACGTTTGCATAAGTTGCTTCGGCGACCTTGCCACCCTCTTTGTCGGAAAGTGGTACGGCGCGCACACCTGACGTGGTGTAACCGATTCCGGAGTATCCGATAGCACCGATATCCTTGGCAACACCTTCAACTACTGATGCGGAGCCGGGCTGTTCTTTGACACTGTTTTTGAAGTCACCTTTAGCAAGGGCGTGTTCCTTGAAGTAACCGTAGGTGCCGGAAGCGGAGTTGCGACCGTATAGGCTGATCGGCATAGCAGCAAGTTTGCCGGTTACGCCGATCTGTCCCCATGTGGTGACATCGGCACTACCGCGCTTGTGGGTCTTGGAAAAAATGGCATCAACCTTGTCGAGTGAGAGACTTTTTATCGGGTTATCCTTGTTAACAAATATTGCCAGAGAATCAAGCGCTACGCCGATTTTGGTCGGCTTGTAGCCATATTTTTTCTCGAACTCTTCGATCTCTGAGTTCTTCATTTCGCGGGACATCGGACCCAGTTGGGCAGTACCGGCGATCAGGGCGGGAGGCGCAGTACTGGAGCCTTTGCCTTCGATCTGGATGTTGACGTTGGGGTACTTCTTCTTAAATCCCTCGGCCCAGTAGGTCATCAGGTTGTTGAGACTGTCAGAACCGATACTGCCGAGGTTTCCGGCCACACCGGCTGCGGGGGTATACTTCTTGATCTTGGCATCGACCGTTACTTTTTCAGCATAAGAGGCTACTGCGGTTAGCATGACCAGTGCGGCGGCCAAAATTGACTTCTTTAACATGTGATATTTCCTCCTTGGGTTTTTGTCGCTCAAATATGCCTACAACTATAGCAGACTATTGTTACAGCGATGTTACAGGGAGGTAAAATGTTTGTTAAATCTGATTTGTGGATATACTGATTCAGCACATCATCCTCAGGGTTCGGATTTTCTCCGATTGAGTTGCCCTCCCATCCCTCCGAATGATTCCTGCTCTTGCTCATTCGTAAAGACATCTACACCTTTTGCAGGTTTACTCATTTCCGCTCAACAGTGCAATGCCGGGAGGATCTAATAAGTGTCGATGTCCCTGGAATATCCGGTTAGTGTACTTGATGTACTCCAGCACCTGTCGCCGCAATGTCCGTTTGCAGATAGGCGCAATACGGCTTTTCAGATCGTCAAAGTTGATCTCACTGGTCAAACTGGCAAATTGGTTCTTGGATACGTTATTCCATTTCTAATTCATATGGTTAATCTCATCTTGCAAAACTACATAAAACTATGAGTATATTAAGCTGGATTATTCCACCTTTGATTTAGAAATGGAATTACGTAGCCGATGCGCCTCGTCGATAACCACAAGATCCCATTTGACAGACTTGATCTAATCCCCCTTGTTCCTGGCGAACTGGTAGGAGGTGATTTTTAACTCGGTCTGCTTGAAGGAATTACGTTTATCCCAGCGGCGTTTTCATAGAGTCTTATTCCGGGTCCTATGAATATGCTGTAAATCCTAATCCATTTTCTTCCATAAAAAAGTTAAATCAATCTTTTCTTCCACTGTATTTTCTTCCTTCCATTTGATTTTATTAAGACTTAAACCCCCCGTCCTTTGGGCGGGGTCAGCGTCCGTTGACTTTGCCTGTAGTGTGCCCATCTGCTACACCATCAATTTGAGTTGTCCCCACAATTCTAAGTTGAAAGGAGTGGTTTATATGCATAAAAATAACTGTAGGGAGTTCACTCAAGAGGCAGATTAAAACAGTTGATTCAGGTAACTACTAGGCGCTCCCCTTTTCCATAACCGTATTAAAGCGCTGCACATGGTCCTGCGCCAGTTGCCTCGCAAGCTCACCATTCCCAGTTGATACGGCTCCTACAATGCCGCGAAGGTCATCGAAATTCTCCTGTAGTATCTTTTTGCTGCGAGGCAGGTAGTTCTCGTAATAGGTGTGGATATTGAAGTAAACGCTCTCTAGCACGCTGATGAAGAGCTGGTTACCACTGATACGGGCCAGGGTAAGGTGGATTTTCTCATCGCTTCGGACAAAGTCATCCCACCCGGCGCGTCCTCTGACCAGGTGCCGTTCCGCCTCTGTAATCAGCTCCGCCAGCGCTGCCAGATCCTGCTCCTCTGCCCTCTCTGCCGCCAGCGCCGCCACACCCCCCTCTATCCCCTCCCGGAACTCAGCCAGATCACGCAGTGAAACGGTGCGGTTGCGGATCAGCATCCCGATATTTTCCTGAAGCTGCTGACTGTTGATCTCCCTTACAATGGAGCCTCCGGCAACCCCGGTTCGGATTTCGATAAGCCCCTTCTGTTCCAGGACCCTGAGCGCCTCCCTCAGGGTTCCGCGGCTTATCCCGAACTGCTCTTTAAGTTCACGCTCGGCCGGGAGCTGTCTCCCGGGGGGGAGTGTGCCGGAGACGATAGCGTCCTGAATCTGCTCCACCACATCCTGGTATGCCTTGTTCTGCTTAACCTGCTTGAACATTCTCCTCGCCTTGTTTGATCGAAATTATCTTCTGGTCCTTGAAGATCTTCAAAGGTTAAACCAACATATCACGAGATTTACGGTGTGACAAGGGTGTCAAAACTCTTGACAGGCCGATGGGAATAATGCTACCAATGGTTTAACCATTTGCGCATCATTTTGCCTACAACAATATAAAAACAAAAGGAGCAGCCGATGAACAGCGAACTGGAGAGTAGAATCATTCGGAGGGGCAAGGAGTTCTTTTCCTCCATTTCAGGGGAAAAGCCGTCCCTCTTCAATAAAGGTGCCTGGATGGGCAAGGTGATGGACTGGAGTATGCAGAACGAGCAGTTCAAGGTGCAGATGTTCCGTTTTGTTGACGTTTTTCCAGCCCTGACAAACGGCAAACTTCTTACCGATCATATCAGGGAGTATTTCGGCGAGGAGAAGGATATGCCTCCAGTGCTGCAGAGCGGCGCCAAAATGGCAGGAATGTTAGGCTCACTCGGTGGCGCGGTGCTTAACAAGTTTATCTCAGCCAACATCCAGGAGATGGCCCGCCAGTTCATTGTTGGGGAAACCACGAAAGAGGCGGTCAAAAACATTGAAAAACTTCGCAAGCAGGGTTTCTCGGCTGTCATCGATGTGCTGGGGGAGGCGACCCTTTCGGAGGAGGAGGCAGAGATTTATGTCAACACCTACCTGGAACTGCTTGGGGCATTGAAAAATGAACAGGGTTCATGGAGCGGCCTGTCTGGCAAAGCCGGAGACAGCAGCCTTGACTGGGGGCATGCCCCCAAGGTTAACATAGCCGTCAAGCCGACAGCCCTTTACTGTCTTGCCAATCCGCAGGATTTCGAGGGTTCTGTAACGGCGATCATGGCGCGGATGGAGCGGATCCTGCTCAAGGTTATGGAACTTAACGGCTTTCTCTGCATCGATATGGAATCGTACAGACACAAGGAGATCCTGCTGGAGGTATACCGTCGTCTGCGCCTCAAGTATCGGGATTATCAGTATCTGGGAATCGTACTGCAGGCGTACCTCAAGGATACTGATAAAGACCTTGTCGAACTTCTAGCCTGGGCACGGCAGAATCAGGTCAAGCTCTCCATCCGTCTGGTCAAGGGTGCATACTGGGATTACGAAACGGTCAAGGCCAAGCAGAACGACTGGGAAATTCCGGTATGGACAATAAAGGCGGAATCCGACGCCGCCTTTGAGCGTCAAACCCGCATTATCCTGGAAAATCACGACATCTGTCACTTTGCCTGTGCCTCCCACAATATCCGTAGCATCTCAAATGTCCTGGAAACAGCCAGGGAGCTAAATGTGCCAGAGGATCGCTACGAATTCCAGGTGCTGTACGGCATGGCCGAGCCGGTTCGCAAGGGTATCCTGAAGGTGGTAGGCCGCGTCCGCCTCTACTGTCCCTACGGCGACATGGTTCCTGGTATGGGCTATCTGGTGCGGCGTCTGCTGGAAAACACCGCCAACGAGTCTTTCCTGCGTCAGAGTTTTGCCGAAGAGGCGGAAATAGAGCGGCTGCTGGAGGATCCCAGGATCACGGCGGAGAGCGAGCGTGCTACAAGGAAGTTAAAAACGAAGAAGGGGCAGACGGACCAGAGCTCTCTACCCCGCTTCACAAATATGACCATGGTCGATTTTACCCGTGCCGATCATCGTAGCGCTTTTCCCAAGGCTATCGCAGATGTACGCAAACAGCTCGGCAAAACCTATCCGCTTTACATAAACGGCAGGGAACTGACTGCAGCCGATACAATCCAGACCGTCAATCCTGCCAGGCCGTCAGAGCTTCTTGGCAATATATGCCAGGCCGGCATCCCTGAGGTGGAGCAGGCAATTGCGGCTGCAAAGGCCGCGTTCCCTGCATGGCGCGACACTCCGGCTGAAGAGCGTGCCAGGTATCTGCTGAAAGCGGCTGAAATAGCACGGCGTCGCATTTTCGAGCTGTCTGCCTGGCAGGTGCTGGAGATCGGCAAACAGTGGGACCAGGCTTATGCCGATGTGGCTGAGGCGATAGATTTCCTCGAATACTATGCCCGTGAGATGATTCGGTTCGGCAAACCCCAGCGGGTCGGCAACGCCCCTGGTGAGCTGAACCACTATTTTTACGAGCCGAAGGGGCTGGCGGCAATCATCGCCCCATGGAACTTCCCGCTGGCGATCAGCATGGGCATGGCTTCCGCGGCAATTGTCACCGGCAATCCGGTCATTTTCAAGCCATCGGCCATAACCGGAATAATTGGACACCATCTGGTGGAGATATTCCGAGAGGCAGGGCTGCCGGCCGGAGTTTTCAACTTCACCCCGGGGCGCGGTTCGGTCATCGGGGATTTCCTGGTGGATCACCCGGACATATCCCTGATCGCTTTCACCGGATCGATGGAGGTAGGTCTGAGGATAGTTGAGCGTGCTGCAAAGGTGCATCCCGGGCAGGTAAACGTCAAGAAGATCATCTCCGAGATGGGGGGTAAAAATGCGGTCATCATTGATGATGACGCTGACCTTGACGAGGCGGTGCCCCACGTCCTATACTCCGCTTTCGGCTTCCAGGGGCAGAAATGCTCCGCCTGCTCCCGCCTGATTGTTCTGGACTCGGTTTACGACAGGTTCATGCAGCGGCTTCTAGCCATGGCAAGGGCGACCAGTGTTGGACCCTCGGAGAATCCGGCCCACTATATGGGGGCTGTCGCAGACGACAAGGCGATGAAGAGCATCATGGAGTTTATAGAGATCGGGAGGCGCGAGGGCGAAGTTCTGTATATGAGTCCGGTTCCCGAGGGGGAAGGGTATTGGGTGCCGATGACGATTATCGGCGGTATTCGCCCGGAACACCGGCTTGCCCAGGAGGAGGTGTTCGGCCCGGTTCTGGCGGTCATGCGTGCCAAGGATTTCGACCAGGCCATTGAATGGGCCAACTCCACCCGCTTTGCACTTACCGGCGGCATTTTCAGCAGATCACCGGAACATCTGGCAAAAACGCGGCGGGAGTTCCGCGTTGGCAACCTTTATATCAACCGCAACAACACCGGCGCACTGGTTGAGCGCCAGCCGTTCGGCGGAGCCAGGATGTCAGGGGTAGGCACAAAGGCAGGCGGGCCCGATTATTTGCTACACTTCATGGATCCACGGGTTGTGACGGAAAACACAATGCGGCGAGGATTTGCACCGGTGGAGGCTGATGACGACTGGGTTGAGTAATGGGATAGTGGATAGACAACTCGCCGGTAGTCCGTTTCGGTTGTGAGGATGATGTTAAACCGAACTTTGTCCCATAGAGTGACCAACGGCGCTATAAAGGGGGATTGTGAAATCTGTCTCGAAGCTGGAATGGGCGATTATCTGACCAAACCGGTGAAAAAAGATGCGCTGGCGGCGGTACTTGAGAAGTGGGGGTAAATCTCTTCACAGTCATCACTGTAACACGCTACGAAAGCACTTTCGCAAGCCATTTTCAAAGTTCCCTACTGAAAGCTCATAATCCTTTGATCGTTCTCACTCCCTACTGAAAGCGCCTCCAGCAGTCAATAAAGTCATTATAAATAAGCCACTTAGCCCATATTACTACGACTTTGCTGCCACTTGATTCGTAGTCACATCGTCGATCAAGCGGTTGCTCTTGCCGTAGACGACCGTCCGTACAACGCATCTTCCTCCATCAAATTTTTACAAACACCAGAATACATTAAGCTTATGTGTTTTTTTGACCTTAATATGTAGTCACTAAATATATTTCTATATTACTATTTTTATCTTGATTATTATGGTATAATATAGTAAATATGTAGTTATGCATATCGTCATCAACAAATCTCAACATGGAAAAAAGATCTACAACTCCGTTCTTCTGCGCGAGTCTTACCGCGAAAAGGAGAGACCGGAGACGATCAGTGCGGTGTAGACTAGAAGTATATAAACCCGTTCACACAAATTTATTCCGGCAAGCTGCAACAGTCCGAGTGAACCACGTATCCAGATAAAGCTGAGCACTACCACAGAGGTCGAAATCAGTGCCTGCCTGAAGGAGATGAGTGAGAAGAAAAAAGCAACCGCTACGATACAGAGGCCAACTGTGGATAACGTAAGGATGTCGGAGATCAGTGCAGCATCCATCAATCCCCGCCCTATCACCCAGCCTGCCGGAAGCACATTGGCGTATTGTCCGGTAGGCCTGATATCAGATTTAAGATACAATTCCCAGCGGTTGATGCTGCGCTGTTCCAACATATCAGCAATGCGGCGGAAGACGCCGATCTCGTCATAACCTTCCGGCAGCAGCAGGTTGACAATGGCATGGTCAAACTGTTTGCCGATCAACAGGCCATAAACTCCGGTCTCTCGGGTGACAGCTTCTTTCCATCGCCTGGTTTCCTCTGTAGGGTTTGCCCGAATGGCATCTATGGTCTTGGAATTTATGTACGGTTCGTGCAGCAGTTCCGTGCCTGTATCACGATAGTTTGCTGCTATGGAGAGACTTAGTAACTGTCACAAAATAATCTTTACAATTTTTATCACCATGCTATAATATTATCATGACAAAAGAAATGATCAGCAAGCGATTTCAGC
>CAYQMO010000199.1:0-2875 GCA_964418315.1 uncultured Geobacter sp.
CAGCAAGAATGTGGTCAGGCAAGTAGTGGTGTATCTGCACAACAAGGTGGGAACAAATCGGGGCAGGAGTTCGATCAGAAAGTCGGAAGCGAGGCTGAAGAAAACAAGACCTCGCCAAAGTCAGAGAACCAGCAGGAACAAAACCAGTCTAACCAGAATAGTGATTTATGCTGTGGCGGACACGGTGCTGGCACCGGAGGCGGAGAACGCCCCACTCCGGAAGAGATCGAAGCAATGCTCGCTAATTCTACTGGCTATGGTGATCTCTCCGAACTAATTCAATCGGAGCTTAACTGCATGGCCGCTCAAACCAGCTCCATCGATATGAGAAGTATCCCCTCGTTTCCTGAAATCGGAAGGCTGAAAAGCTGGTTCGGGAAACTGGATGAGGTTGAAGCTATTTCGGCGTCTTCGAGGATGCGGGCACGGATCATGGGGCAACTTCAATCAATCAAACGTCAACCGGGATCTTTTGGCTCCTCCGGACGCAAATTGGCAACCAGCAAACTGGTCAAAATGGCAACCGGTGATCCCAAAATATTCAAAAAGAAGATAGAAACGGTTGAAATTAACACCGCTGTCACCGTAATGCTCGATTTATCTGGCAGCATGGATGACAAGTGCGACGTCGCTAATGCTGCGGCGTTTGCCTTACATAACACCTTATTTGGACTTAAAGGGGTATCCGTCTGTTCTCTTGAGTTCAGCGGGAAATCCAATCAGCCTGAAGTCAACATCCTTGTTGACTTCGGCAAGAAGCCCTTGTCCGAATGTTTCAACCATTATCCATTTGATGGGACTCCTACGCATATGGCTATTTGGGCTGCACGAGCACTGCTTTTACAACGCCCGGAACCCAGAAAGATCATGCTTATCCTGACTGACGGCTGTCCATGTAACGGAACTGAAACACATGCCGCTACACAGAGAACCATGAAGGAAGGTATTGAGATTGCCGCCATCGGCATCATGCACAGCGGGGTGAAAAATTACTGGAAAAACAACCGAATCATCAACTCCATCGAGGAACTTCCGGCAGCAATGTTTGGGGTTATGGAGGAGTTGCTGACTAAACGCTAAATTCACAACCCACCGGGGAGCAGATCATTCCCCGGCAGCGGGAATGTTCTGCCTTCTCCACAAAAGTAAAGGAGGACACTGTGGAACAACTCACTATCAGTTTCCAAGGAATGGGATCGGTCGATCTGAATCCTATCTTGTATGATTTCGACTTGGAAAACACGTACCAACCACCTACACCGGCTTTGCCTGCAAATTCCAATCTAGTCATGCTACCAAAAGGTCCAAAAAGCCATTCATCCGTAGTAGCCGCCTGGGAATCAATTCCTTCTGAGATCAGACATGGAAAAATGCGACTCTGTTTTGATGAGCAGATATCGTTTCAGATCAACAGAAAGCATAAAACAGCAGAAAAACAGATCCACGAATTTCGGCTTTTTGTCACAAAAAGCGGGATGCTCTGCCATACCAATACTGCCCGAACTGGTTATCCATTTGATTCAGAGGATCTTTATCATCTGGTCTCAATAGAACCTGTTCCGGATAAGGATATGGTGGAGAAAGTCAGAAATTTAGCCAACAGAATTTATCCCGAAGTCTGGGAAGACCTGAAAGCGAAGCTACTGGCGAAACCCGATGAGTATCTCAAAAACTACGGATATACGGTGACAAGCATAACCGGAAAGTTCCCTGATTACGTTATTGCCAACATCAAAACTGCATTCGCGGAGAAGTCTAATTACACGTACGATGCAGGAGGAGGGTGGAACCGTAACAAAAAGACCGGACGCGATCTCAAAGTAGAGTGCAAACTCTGTGATGATAGTATTTATCGAGCCTGGTTCTCATCAGAGTATCCAGGATGCGCCAACGGTGACTATTGGCTACTGGTCAATCCAACAACGGCAATTTTCAAAGAAAGGGATTAAAAAACATATAACCTACCCAGCAGGGCGGAAACACACGTCCCTGCCGGGATACGTGCGTTCACTCTGCCATCTAAAAAGGAGAGAACCATGACACAGCACAATCTTTTTGGAGTTGAATCAACTCCGATTACACACAAGATAACTATCAAAGAGATCCACCCGGTAATGAAAACAGTTGTCATACGAGAAGATGCCCCTTTATGGGTAAATACTCGCTTTACACGTCCCGCCCAGGTGTTTGAAATGTTCCGTGACCTCAACAATGAGACCAAAGAGCATTTCATAACATTACACCTTGATGGGAAAAACCGGATCATGTGCAAAGAAACTGTTTCAATTGGCTCTCTTAATCAAAGTATCGTTCACCCCAGAGAAGTATTCAAAACCGCATTGTTATCAAATGCGGCTGCCATTTTACTCCTGCATAATCATCCATCAGGAGACCCCAATCCTAGTAATGAAGACCGTTTGATCACTCGCCGTTTAATAGAATGCGGCCAGTTACTTGGTATTCACGTTCTGGATCATATTATCATCGGGGCAGATGGTTTCATATCATTTGTCGAAGATGGTTTGATGGGGTGACCTTATTTTGGCAAAAAAGGAGCTGAAAATGAAAAAAATCATTGTGGAGATGGCTTATTGCAGCGACGAGTATTTCACTGAAACGGCGGAGTACATTGTCGCAACCTTAAGTTCAGAAAAGAGAGAGAGAATCAAGACACTCTCTGCAGCAGTCCGAGTTTTGGAGGCTGACAAAATTACAGAGTATGACTATGACTGTGTTTTCAAGGTTTCAGATAAAAACTCGAACTCAGCTGGCAAGGTATCACTTAAGAAATTTAAGGGTCGGATGGAATGCGAAACTCTGAATGTCCGTAAAGATGATTTTTTCTGGTCTGGTAATTATCGGAACACTGGAGTGT
>CAYQMO010000199.1:2975-7210 GCA_964418315.1 uncultured Geobacter sp.
CGCATAAACAAACTCACCCTGCTGGGAAAGCCATTTCCCTCTGGGATACGTGCGTTCTCTGCGGGGTTTCTACTCAAGGAGAAACCATGAAAATTACCATTGCCAACGACAAGGCGTCAGCAACTGTCATCTGCCAGGATCTGATTCTGGATGACTCAGTTCCTGGTGCTCGCAACATTTTCTATCTTAACGTCTACGGGCCAACTCAAGAGATCAGGGCTTTTGCCCAGATTCTAGCTATGAAAGGTGCCCTTGAATGTCATGATAATGCAATTGGACCTATCAACGTATGGAGTAGTCATCCCCTGCGGGTCATTCCGAAGATGGGCGAAGGGTATTCGGGGGCGTATATCACGCCATCGACAGACTCATCGTTTCTGATCGGCAACTCGAAGGAGGACTGTTACCAGATCTTCAGCAGGATTCTTGACCAGAGGGAGTTCGTTCATCGCGACTGGTACGAGGCACTGTTCAATGAAGTGTCTATGGAGATTGAGCCGTTAATTGGAATCAAGCGCTGCTGGAAGTTTCGTGCCCGCGAACTGAAGTCGGAGATAGTTAATCGGCTCAAGTATGGCGGACTCAAGATGCCTCCCGCAACTGCGTATTTCACTATCGAGAAGGAGGAACGCCATGAACTATCCCATTGAGATGAATCACTGGGACCACTGAAACTAAAAAGTGACATTTATCTATCCCGCTCGGGGGTAGGCGGTTTGACCTCCTCCCTCAAAGGGAATTGTGTCATCTCCGCTTGCCCCCTTAATACTAAAGGAGACAGGCATGGAACTTACAAACACCATTAACAGCTCGTTTTCCCGAACCCGGGGGAACGAACTGAATAAGGGCTTCTACCCGACCTTTCCAACGGATATCCAGACGGTTCTTCACATTGTGGAGCCATCATTCGGCTGGAAAAACCGGCGCTACAATGCCCTTAAAACTATTTCTGTCCTCGACCCCTGCGCGGGTGAGGGCGAATTTCTTACCACGGTAACCCGTTGGCTCAAACGGCGCTATGCCGCTGCCAACGGCTCACCACACGAAATCCTCTCATATGCCGTTGAACTGGACACCAACCGATTCGACAAAATCCACGGGACAACCCATAAACTCAACACGTCGTTCTTTGAGGTGGATATTTCCGGGAAGTTCAACCTGATCCTGTTAAATCCGCCCTACAACAAGGCAGCCGGCAACGAACTTGTTACCTGGATGGAAAAGACAGCTCCTCTACTTGCATATGAAGGAGTGATGGTTCTCATCATTCCCGAATATGAGTTGAAAGGGAGATTGCTTGAGATCATTCAGGGAACATTTCCGTTCTCCTACGCCTTCCAGAGTGAAGAATATGCCCGCTTTAAGCAGGTGGTCGTGTTTTTGGCAAAGGATCAGGACAACAGCAGTGAGAGCTACCATCAATATGTCCGTTATCAGAGTTGGCCAGCTGCCAACATCGGGGAAGGTGCGACACGGGTGAAATACACCGTGCCAGGCAACAAACGCCAGACACTTTCACTTGGCGGCAGTAGCGGCGGCAACCGCCCGCTTATGACGGCACGCGACCTCACGGAGTTTTACCGGGAGTGCGAGATCCGTCTCGACAAGGCGGCGGACATGATGCTGGACCGACAGTATCCGTCGTCCTACGACACCAGCATTCAGCCAATCTCAACACTACGAACGGCGCATGCCGTCCAACTTGCGGCCATGAACAGTCAGATTGAATCCGTCACCATCAATGGCGAATTCTTCCTGGCAAAATTCATGGTCATCACTAAAACCGAGACCTTCAAAGACCCGGAGAGCAATAGCGAGACAACCGTCTGCAAGCCAACAGTCGAAGCATTTCTGATGGATCGCCACGGCATTGTAAAGCCAGCCCGCGAACATGGGTTTGATTATTACGAACTCAACAGCCGTCTTTCATCGGTACTTTTGCAAAAGCTTTCTCGATTGTACCAACCCCTCCATGAAATCGGTCAGGACGAAACATACCTGGTTGATGAACTACAGGGGATCGGTCTGCTCCCGCCACAGCGGGAAGCGGTCAAGGCTGTCATCAAAGCCTACCGTTCCGGACGCCGGGGCGTTGGCATTCGTGCCAATACCGGCACCGGTAAAACATGGATCGCGAAAGCGGTTAAGTACCTCACCAGGGCAAAACGCACGGTGATGGTATCAGAACCGCAGCTTATTCCACAGTTGGTGAGAGAATATGCCAGCGAGGGATTCGCCGTACATGTCATTGACTCCTGGGACGCTTTGAAAAAGCTCTCCGTAAGCAGGCCGTATGGTCTCTACCTGATCGCTTATACACGGCTCAGGATGCACCCAAAATACCGGCTCTGTATCAAGAGTCGCAAAACAATCGTCAAGAAGGATGGGCACAGCTCCGTTGAATATGCGGAAGTCTGTCCCTCCTGCCGTTCGCCTCTAGCCGAGAAGATCCGCAAAGGGGACAAACCCAAATGCTCGTACTGCGGCGAACCGCTCTTCACCTATATCCCTGAAAATGACCGACCGGACATGACCTATCGTCGCTGGATCAGCGAAATCGAGAACAGCGGCACCGCTACGGAAGCCCGGACGCACAACAAGCAGCTTCCATACATCCGGCTCTTGAAGCGAATACCGTTCGATCTTGCTATCTTCGACGAAGTCCATAATGCCGCCAACCTGATGAGCAATCAGGGAACCGCGTTCATCCGGCTTGCCGCAACCGCCAAAAAGGTTCTCGCCCTCACCGCCACCGTGACGAACGGCATGGCGAAATCCATCTACAACATCCTGTGGGGTTTGAATCCGCAGCAGATGCGAGATGCGGGCTGGGACATGAAGTCCGCTACTGATTTTCAGACCAAGTATGGAGCGTTTAAGACCGTCAGGAAAACCGACGAAAAAAACCGTCACCGTGAATCGGAGCGTGTCACCACCTACGATACGGCTGGCATCTCACCGGCAGCCCTGATCTTTACAATTCCCAACTTTGTCAACGTGGACAGTGACGACTTCGACGATCTACCACCGGTGGAGCGGGAGGTTATCAAGTGTCAATCGCATGCTCTGGTGGAAACATGTCACCGGAGTATTGAAAACATCATCGACAAGGCAAACCTGCCACCGGAGGATCTCCTGGCAGCCTCATCAGTTCGTAATGCTGCGTTCCTGCGCGTAAGCGACTCGTTCCGGCATTACAATGACGAACTGAAACTACGGGATATTCCGCTCGGCACTCTGCACCGGTTGTCACTTCCCGACGGGGAGTTATTACTGGAAAAAGAAGAAAAACTGATCGGTATCGCCCAAGGGGTGATTGATCGGGGAGAGCGTTTGCTGGTTTATACCGGCAACACGCAAAAGATCGACATGCGCCCCGTCCTGAAACGAATCCTTCGGGATAACGTGCAGTACGCCAGTGTGGAGGTACTTCCCGACTCGGTGGCACCTGAAAAACTGGTCGAGTGGTTCGAGCAGGTGACGGCTCAGGTCGTTGTCGTCTCGTTCCACCGGGTCGCCACGGGTCTCAACCTATCCCAATTCAACAACCTGGTCTGGTACGATTATACGTCCAATACCAGACTGGCTGAACAGGGGGACGGAAGAATCCGCCGCGTCAATACCGCTGACATCCACCGTGCCCAGTTCGGAGAAGTTCGTCCCGTTCGCTACTGGTATCTCACCTCTTCGGAAGTCCAGGCACTGCAGCTTGCCTACACCCTGGAGAAGAGGATGGTTGCCAAGCTGGCGGAGGGTGAAACACCGGACATCGACCCGGCTGAATGTAGCAGCAGCCAGTCGTTTTCATCTTTGATGACAAAAGCACTTAAGGAGGGGAACTTCAACTACACGGACCCGTCGTCCCTGTTGAAGAAGATGACCCAGCATGAGAACGCAAGAGTCCGAGGTGACAACAAGGGAGAAGTGCCGATCAGAAGCAACATCATTCATCTTCCTATCACCAGACAGGAACCGGCTCCAACTCCACCATGCATTGCCGTCATCCATTGTGAAGGTGGCAGAGAGGTCACTCGGGACTTGCCTTTCGGCATGTACCAGACCTTGCTTGATGCAGGAAACCTGGAGTTCACACTATTTGGAGTCTACGTGCGTAACCCTGCTATCAGGCAGAAATACGCTTAACATCATTCATTAACCCATGCGGGGACAGACAGCCCCGTAATCGCTAACCCAACCGGGGAGACTATCTCCCCATTGGGAGTTTGTCTCCCCGC
>CAYQMO010000200.1:0-7208 GCA_964418315.1 uncultured Geobacter sp.
CCGTATTTTTGCTTGATCGGCCAGAGCAGGCGGCGCGCCTTGTCGAGGTTCACGTTGTCCGGCCAACTGTTAAGAGGCGCCAGGCGTTGGTTGCCGGACCCAGCGCCGCCGCGGCCGTCGCCCATGCGATAGGTGCCGGCGCTGTGCCACGCCATCCGGATGAAGAGCCCGCCGTAGTGACCGTAGTCAGCCGGCCACCACTCCTGCGAGTTTGTCATCAGCGCATAGAGATCCTTCTTCACGGCCTCCAGGTCAAGTCGCTTGAATTCTTCAGCGTAGTTGAACTCCTCGCCCATCGGGTTGCCCAGGGGAGAATGCTGATGAAGAATCTTCAGGTTCAACTGGTTCGGCCACCAGTCACGGTTTGACGTGCCACTACTGGCAGTGGGTGTGTCAGTTCTGCCCGTTACCGGACATTTGCTTTCATTACTCATCTCTGTTCTCCTTTCTTTACTGCTTTTGAAGAAATTATTGTAAATAGGAATAATACCTATTTAGCGGCTTGTCAACTAAATTTATTATTTTGACAATATCGGTGCATTACGATTAATTTACAAGTAGCCAAGTAGTGTGCCAATTTGTACCTGAAACGGAGTTGTCCGTATGAACGCCTCTCACTGGACGGAGCAACAGATTGAAGAACAGATGCTAAATTTCAACGCCGCCTGCCGTGGCATCGGCTTGAAACTGACTCATCAGCGGATCGAGATCTATCGGGCACTGCTCAACAGCATCGATCACCCATCGGCCGAGATGCTGCACAAGCGGATACTCCCCGGAATGCCAACCATGTCACTGGACACTGTGTACCGCACTCTTGCCACTCTGGAACAGCACGGCCTGATCGAGCGAATCCAGACCGTGGAAAGCCAGGCTCGTTTTGAAGTCGTTTTTACGCTGCACCACCACCTGATCTGCAGCAAATGCAAACAGATCATGGATTTCCTCTGGCCCGACCTCGACCGTATTGTCTTGCCCCCGATTATCGATCGGTGGGGGCGGATTGACAGCAGGACGGTCGTCATGTACGGCGTCTGCAACCAGTGCGTGGAGAGCGTCTGATACCTGTTTTACCTCGCTGTATCGACACATCTGACACGTTTCGGCATGTAAATACCGCTGCAAAACCGGCCATAAGGCTGGATTCCCCACCGTGAACTTCCCGCTTTTCCTGCACCACTTCACCCTACTCGAAAAAAATCCAATAAAAGCTTGACACATTTTTTTCACTCCTGTAATGATATTAAAAATCAATTGCACTTGCCTGAAAGGAGACTTCGGTATGAAAAAATCAATCGTGGAAATATGGCTGACGCTCAGATTCTCAAGAAATTTGCGGTCAAAGTCGGTTTGAAGGCAAAAATCGCCTGCAACAATGAGCCGTGTAACTTACTAAGGTACACTGTTTTAATGGCATCAGAGCTTTTTTTTGCACTATTATTGATAAAGAATATCGTTTCCACAAAAGTACCCCGGATGAGAGCTTTATATCGATCGGCAACATGGCCGGTTGTACTTGCGATCCTTGATGATCGAGAATGAACGGGAATTAAATGCTACGCCGCCACACTCGGCGAGAAGGGAGGCGCCTGACATGCAGACCAAAACTATTACCTGTACTGAATTGTTTGGTGATCTGCGTGAAATAATTATTTTGCACGCCGGCAATGAATACAGACTACGAATCACGAGCAACGGAAAACTGATCCTGACAAAGTAACTACAACTACAACCTTAAATCAAAGCCAGCCACGAATGTTTCCCTCTACGCAGCCAGCCAAAACACTCAAACACAAGGAGAATTGTTTATGACTGCACTGCGTTCCACCCCCCTTCGCACCACCGCCGCAATTTTTATTTGTACCCTGATGACCGCCGCTTCCGCATTGGCAGGAGCCCCTCTTGAAACTGATGATGCCGGAACCGTTGATGTCGGCAAGTTTGAGATCGGCATCAATGGAAGTTACATGAGCAACAAGGTGGATACCGCCAAAACGACCTCCCACGATGCCGAACTGAGTCTGGGTACTGGCATTTACAAAAATCTGGGTATCTCGGTTGCCCTGCCATACAACATGTCAACACGCGAGGTAGATAGTGGAGTGCTCTTTGGTAAAGACGACGGTTTTGGTGATATTTCGATTGATATCAAGTATGCATTTGCAGAGGCGGGTGGGGTGAACCTGGCCATCAGGCCTGGTGTTGTACTGCCCACCGGCAAATCATCCATGTCCGAAGATCATGTGCAGTTCACCACAGCCCTGATCGCTACCAAGGAGTTCAGCGACGGCGCCTATGCCATACACGCCAACCTGGGTTATGAATTTCATTCCTATAAAGAAAGCAACGAAGGAATGCGCCGCAACCTCTGGTCAGCCTCTCTTGCCGGTGAGGCTGAATTAGCCAAAGGTTTTATTGCAGTTGCCGATTTTGGTCTGGCAAGCAACGAGGACAAAGCATCAAACGATCTGCCTGCCTATGCCCTCGTTGGCGCGCGCTATGAAATAAACGATCACTTTGAAATCAATGCCGGCGTCAAGCTCGGCCTTACCAAGCCGGAAGATGACATAAGCGCCCTGTACGGGCTGGTACTGAAATTTTAAACACCATGGGAGAATAGTATGATGCCACTAGAATTACTCACCCCCGGCGAACGGGGCGAAATAACAGAAGTCAAAAATAGCGGCATCTGCAGTGCCACCTATAATAACAATGAATGCGGCAGTCACGGCCATAGCCTCGCACAAAAAGCTACCGGCACGAGAACCGAAGAAATGGGGCTACGGGTGGGCAAAATGGTAGAAGTCCTTAAGAATGACGGCAATCTCCTGCTATTGCTGGTGGACGAAGCGCGCATCGCCATTGACCGAAAAATTGCAAGAACCATAAAAGTCAAAGGAGTTACAGCATGAATCTGAGCAATCTGAAACCGGGCGAACAGGGGCGCATCCTGAAGCTGGATAGCAGCATCGGCCCGATCAGGCGACGTCTGATGGATATGGGGGTTATGCCGGGTGAAATGATCAAGGTCGAGAAGGTTGCCCCAATGGGCGACCCAATCGAGGTGACCATAAAAGGGTATAAATTGTCACTCAGGAAGAGTGAAGCCCGTGGCATCGAACTGGAGGTGTCGCCGTGACTCAACAGAAACCGCTTGTCGTGGCTGTGGCAGGAAACCCCAATGCCGGCAAGTCCACCCTGATCAACGCCATTGCCGGCAGTCGGCTGCATGTGGGCAACTGGCCCGGTGTTACCGTAGAAAAAAAGGAGGCGTCTTTTGATCATGAAGGCAAAAGCATACGCCTGGTTGATCTTCCCGGATGTTACTCACTTTCTCCCTACACTCAGGAAGAGATCATTACCCGTGACTATCTGGTGGCGGAAAAGCCGGATCTGATTATCAATGTGATCGATGCCACAAATCTGGAACGTAATCTGTATCTGACCGTACAGCTTCTTGAACTCGACATACCGCTGGTAATGGCTCTTAACATGTCAGACGAAGCCGAAGCAAAAGGCTACAAAATCAACTACAAACAGATGGAGGAGACCCTGGGCATTGCCGTCATACCAACCTCCGCCACCCGTAAGACCGGGCTGGATCAGTTGTTGCAGGCCGTCGTGTCTCTGACTGATAATCTGGAAAAACATCGCCCCCGGAGACTTAACTACGGGGAAGACGTGGAGATTGTTCTTGAAGCGCTGCTGACTCATCTCGAATGTAACAATCCGGAATTGTTGACCCGATACCCTGTGCGCTGGCTGCTGCTCAAGCTGCTTGAAGGTGATGGACTGGTTCTGAAGTCGGCAAATGTGGCGCATGACTCATTGCCCAGCCAGATATTTGATCACATGCGTCGGGCCCATGGCGATGATGTAGAGGGGGTGCTGGCGGATGTCCGTTACGCCCTCTCCGCCGGCCTCTGCCGTGAAGTTCTGGCAAAACCGGAAAATCGGAATATTGAAATGACCGAGCGGATCGATAAAGTGGTGCTAAACCGTTTTCTCGGCATACCGATATTCATGGCCGCCATGTGGCTGCTGTTCAAGCTGACCTTTGACCTTTCGGCACCATACGGTGAATGGATCAAGGCCATGACCGAAGGCCCTTTCAAGAGGTGGGCCGCCGCCATCCTGGGCGGAATCGGTATGCCGGATTGGACTGTATCCCTGGTCAATGACGGGGTCATCGCCGGTGTCGGCTTCGTGCTGGTATTTGTCCCGGTTATTTTCGCCATGATGTTCTTCATCACTTTCCTGGAAGGGAGCGGATACATGGCGCGGGCAGCCTTTGTCATGGACAGAGCCATGCATGCCATTGGCCTGCACGGCAAATCCTTCATCCCGATGCTCCTGGGATTTGGCTGTAACGTGCCTGGCATCTATGCCACAAGGACACTCGAAAACCCCAAAGACAAGGTGCTGACCGCGCTCTTGATCCCGCTTATGTCTTGCGGGGCGAGGCTGCCGGTATATGCCCTGTTCGTAGGCGTCTTTTTTGCGGAGAACTCCGGAACGGTGATCTGGTCGCTGTATATTATCGGTATCCTGCTGGCGATTGTAATGGGCTACATCTTCAAAAATACGCTGTTTCGGGGTGAGGCGCCGATGTTTATCATGGAACTCCCCCCCTACCGCATGCCCTCATTCACCAGCCTCTGTCTGCATACCTGGGAGAAGGGGAAACACTTTCTTTACAAAGCAGGGACCTACATCTTTGCCGTTTCGATTCTGGTCTGGTTCATGCTCAATCTCCCCTGGGGAGTCGAGCATAAAAAAGACTCTTATCTCGGGAAGGCCGGCCAGATAATGGCTCCGGCGCTGGCGCCGCTCGGCTTCGGCACCTGGGAAGCGGCTTCATCCCTTATAACCGGTGTTATCGCCAAAGAGATCGTGGTCGGCACCATGGGTGAGATATATACTCCCAAACATGAAGAGAAAAAGGAAACCCCGACTTTGGGTGAGGATCTGAAAGAGATCGTGGGCTCATTCGGGACAGCGACCAAAGAAGCGATCTCAACGCTACTCTTTATTCCCGGCGATGAGGAGCAAGAAGAAGACAAATCCGCACTAAACCAGGCGATCAAGTCCGGATTCACGCCGCTGTCATCGTACGCTTTCATGGCCTTTGTCCTGCTCTATATGCCCTGCATGATCGTACTGGCCGCCATGCGCCAGGAGTTCGGCACCTGGAAATGGGTTGGAGTTGGTTTCCTCTATCAGACTGTATTGGCCTGGCTGGTGGCGTTCATTATCTATCAGGTCGGCACGCTTCTGGGGCTGGGAGGATGATATGGGGATCTTCGATGTTATTCTGGTAACTCTGATTCTGGGAGGAGCCTTCTGGCTCCTCTACAGCTCTCTCTGGAAGAAAAAAGGGCATTGTCATGGATGCGACAGCGACAGTTGCGACACCAAAAGGAAGATATGAGGATAACAACAAGTTATCGGTCAAGAGTCAAACACGGAGCAAAATCTGAGAGTTATTGACTGTGATTATGATTCACCCAAAAGGAATAGGACTTTGTGGTCTTTAAACCTTGGGTTTCTCAGTGCTCTCCGTTTCTCCGTGTTATTGAACTGCCGTTTTTAGGTTGAAAAAACCCGCTCTGTTAGTAATCGGGGACTTATCGCGGTTCGAGCGCCTTTACCAGGCCGCGGATCATGCTGTTGTATGGCGTCGGCACTCCGGCCTGGTGGCCGTATTCAACCACTTTGCCGTTGATGTAGTCGATTTCCGTCCGGCGACCCGCTTCAATATCCTGAAGCATAGACGGTTTGTGGTTGCCGGCGCCCTTGATATAATTGATGCAGTACGGGTAAAAATCGTAGCCGAGTGCAACTTCGTTAGCTCTGGCAACGGCAACCCCCTCCTTGATCAGGGAATCAACCAGATTGAAGAGAATCGGGTCGATAATAAGCTCCACCATCGTCCGACCGGTTACCGCGCAGAGCGGGTTCATACTTGAATTCATCAGTGTTTTGCGCCAGACCATGTTGGTAATCTGGTTGGTATGATGGGTATCCAGCCCGCATTCGGTCAAGACCCGGCAGATGCCGACGGCGGCTTCCCTTGATTGCGGATCGAGTTCCTGAAGGTAGTGGGGACGATGATGAAAAGCGATTCTGAAGTGCCCCGGCGCAAGCGGAACACAGCCGAAATTGACCACCGCCCGCATGACTGATTTCGCTCCGAGGTGTTTTGCCAGCACAAGCTCCGTATCTATGCCGTTCTGCCAACTGACAACGTAGCGCCCTTCGGCGACAAAACCCTCCAGCGTAGAGGCTATCAACGGCAGCGCGGTCGCCTTTACCGTGAGAATTATAACATCCGGCGGATCGGCCAGCAGATCGTCAACGTGGAGAGTTGTCCTGGCCACCCGCGCCTGCAGAGTGTCGGTTCCCTCGATAATTATGCCGGGATCAAGCGCCGGTTCAAGCAGCGCGGGGATAACGTCACAGAGGGTGACGTCATAACCTCCCTTTGAGAGAAACGCCGCCACGATCCCCCCCACCGGACCGGCTCCGATCACCGCAAATTTCTTTGGCTTGTATCCGCTTTCTTCGCCCATCGCCACCCCCTTTACCGGTCATTATCTGACCGTATCAACAATCCCGAAATCTTTGGCATCAAGCAGCTTGATGCTGTTTTCCTGCAGTATTTCGATGGCTCGATCGTTATCGCTGAAGCGAAAAACCATCACAGCACGGTCGGACGAACCACCGGTTTGCGCCAGGGCGTACATGTATTCAATGTTCACCTGTGACTCCTTGAACAGGTAGAGTACCTTGGCCAGACTGCCGGGGACATCGTCAATTTCAACCGCTACGACATCGTCAACGCGGGCAGGAAGCTGTTTCTCCATAATTACCCGCCTGGCCAGCGGCACATCCGACACAAGAATGCGCAATACGCCGAATTCCATGGTGTCACAGATGGAGAGAGACCGGAGATTTATGCCGGCAAGTCCAAGAGCATTAGTGGCCTCATACAGACGACCGGGAGAGTTTTCAAGAAAAACGGATAGTTGTTTCAGTTTCATGGCAAGCTCCATATCCGGATAAACCGGAACCAAGATGTGGTTTTAAACAAAAAAGTCTTTTGCTGTTGCCTTTATCCGCCCTTATCCCTTTTATCCCTGTAAATAAACCTGAAAACGGCAGTTTATTGCCACAAAAAGGCACAAAAGTCACAAAAAGCATGATGT
>CAYQMO010000201.1:0-7072 GCA_964418315.1 uncultured Geobacter sp.
CTGTCTGTCTGTCTGTCTTTGCAATATTAACGCCATTTAAGGCACTTTCCGGAGCAAAATTTATTAAGGTGTTAATATAGGCATATTTGAACAGATTGCAATCATAAACTTAGTGGGGTCTAGCGGAACACTGTTAATTGTTTTTCAAATTTGTCAAAGAGATAAATAGATAATACCGTCCCTGTCTCCTTCGCGGCCTCCTTCGCGGCCTCCTTCCTGAAATTATCGGCTGTACATATCTGTCCGGATATTGTATTTACTGCCGCAGGTTTAAATGAACCGATAGACTCTTCACGGTTCAAATTTTGCTTTATTTCGAGACAGAACTACATGGGGAAAGGGAGTGCGGCATGAATACAACGGAGCAGACACTCATTCAGCAACTTAAATTGACCAGGCGTGAAATAGATCGGCGCAAGGAGTACGTTGGATTTACTGATGGAGACATTCGGGCTTTACTCTCACTGAAAGAGCTGATTACTGCGAATATGGATGAAATAATCAAGGAGTTTTACAAAAAAATTATCATTTTTGAAGAGATGGATCGCATCATCGGTGACGCAGAAACGCTTCTCAGATTGAAAAATTATATGCGGAACTACATATTAAGCCTTTTTGATGGGGAGTATGACGAAGAATATGTCCAGACGAGGCTGCGGATTGGGGTAGTCCACAAACGGATAGGGGTTCCTCCCAAGTATTATGTCTCCGCCATCCACATCTTATCCGACACACTCCGTAAAATAATCGCATCTCACAGCAAAAACGATTGCAAGTCATGTGTGTTGGGGATCTCTTCGATAGACAAAATATTGATGTTCGACCTGTCGCTTACCTTCGATACATATATCAACAGCCTTATGGATGAATCCGTAAAAATCAGGCAAGAGATGGAAAACTATGCTGAGTCTCTTGAAATTATGATAGCGAAGCGGACAGAGACTTTAACCGAACAAGCGAGCCAGGACGGCCTGACCGGCCTGGCGAACCAGCGGACGTTCTACTCCGAGTTGAGAAAGGAGTTGAGCCGGGCTCAAAGGCGAGGCCACTCCACTGTTCTTGTATATTTTGACCTTGATGGCTTCAAGAAGCTAAACGATACCAAGGGGCATAAACGTGGAGACGAAATACTTGTCGCCACCGCCAATTCTACGAAAAGCTGTCTGAGGGAGAGTGATATAGCCGCCAGATATGGGGGAGACGAATTTTGTCTGATATTGCCGGAAACCTCTTTAAGTGAAGCGGAACAGCTCTGCGAGAAAATATGCAAGGCTATCGAGAGTTCGACCGGTGACACCGGTATATCATGCAGTATGGGGATAGCAATTGCGACACCGGAAAAAAGCATGGATGCCAATACTCTCGTGAAGAGTGCTGACAAGGCAATGTACGAGGCAAAGAAAGTGCCTGGATTTGCGATTAAAATTGCTCGGGACGTGTAAAAAACCCGGCATGACCCAGGAACCCCATTTCATCTATCGCCCCATCGGCATCCTGCGCTCACCATATTCCCGCCGCATAGATGCACCTCATCAAAGCACGGTTGTGGCAGGCACGGAAACTGGTGATTTCGTGATGGCCACTCTGGAACTTCTGGATTGGCTGGACGAAAAAGTGATTCAGGATTTGAGCGGCTTTGACAGGCTTTGGCTCATCTTTGCCTTTCATCTGAGTGAAGGGTGGAAAAGCAGTGTCAAGCCGCCTCGGGGTGGACCAAAGCGTGGCGTTCTGGCCACACGTTCCCCTCATCGTCCCAATGCTATTGGCCTGTCGGCCGTCGAATTGGTAAAGATCGAAGGCAGGACGCTGCACCTTCGGGCTGCTGACCTTCTGGATGGCACACCTGTTCTGGATATCAAACCCTACGTGCCATATGCGGATGCTTTTCCGGAGTCTAAAGCCGGCTGGATCGACGAATTAGATGTAAAGCTGGGGCGATATTTTGCCCCAGGTCCCCGAAAGCCAAGGTAATTATTCAGTTACCACAATCACCAGATCTTCTTTTTCGACAGTTTCACCCTCTTTGAACTTCACTTCAGTCACCGCACCGTCACCCCTGGCCTTGATGTTGGTCTCCATCTTCATCGCCTCGGTAACCATCAGAACATCTCCGGCTTTGATCGCATCGCCCGGTTTAACGTTAACCTTCAACACTTTGCCAGGCATCGGCGCCGCAATGTGGCAGTGATTTCCCTTTTCAGCCTTTACCCTGACCGCTTTATCACTTTTTACCGAGCGGTCACGAATGACTACCGAACGATTATTGCCGTTCAACTCGAAATAGACGGCGCGGGTGCCGTCACTCTGCACTTTCCCAACAGTATTAAGTTTTATGATCAACGTCTTACCAGGCTCGATATCGATGGATGTCTCCTGACCCGGTTCAAGGCCATAGAAGAAAATCGGCGTAGGAAAGACCGATATATCGGAAAACTGCTGGCGATGACGATCAAATTCCGGATAGACATTCGGATAAAGAATCGCTGAAACCAAAGCTCGATCATCAACTCTATGCCCCAGTTTTTCTTCCAGCTTCAGCTTCTCTTCCGCGAAATCAACCGGCTCAAGCAGTTCACCAGGACGACAGGTAATCGGCTGTTCACCTTTCAGAATAATTTTTTGCAACTCTTGCGGCCACCCCTGATACGGCTGACCAAGCATCCCCTTGAACATGCCGACAACCGATTCGGGGAAGGCCAGATCCTCTTTGGTAGTGAAAATATCCTCCGGCTCCAGATTGTTCTTTACCATGAACATCGACATATCGCCGACTACTTTGGAAGATGGGGTGACTTTGACGATGTCACCAAACATCATGTTGACCTTGCGGTACATCTCCTTGCAGTCATCCCAGCGTTCGATCAGCCCCAAGCCTGCAACCTGCGGTTTGTAATTGGAATACTGGCCACCCGGAATCTCGTGATGATATACCTCCGCTGTGCCGCTTTTGAGACCGGACTCGAAGGGGGAGTAGTAATCCCGCACCGTTTCCCAATAGTTTGCCAGTTTTTGCAGTCCAGGCGCGTTGACGAGCGGGTCGCGTTCGGTTCCTTCCAGTGTTGCTACCAGCGCGTTCAAATTCGGCTGGGCGGTAAGACCGGAAAGAGAAGAAAGTGCTGCATCCACAATATCCACGCCGGCTTCACTGGCCTTAAGCAACATGGCGCTGCCGTTTGATGAGGTGTCGTGAGTGTGCAGATGAATCGGAATACCGACGTTTTCTTTAAGCGCCTTGACCAGCTTATAGGCGGCGAGCGGTTTCAAGAGACCGGCCATATCCTTGATGGCCAGAATGTGCGCGCCCATTTTTTCAAGCTCTTTTGCCATGTTGACGTAGTACTCAAGCGGATATTTATCCCGTTTCGGATCGGTGATATCACCGGTATAGCAGATGGCCGCTTCGCATATTTTACCCGACCTGCGTACAGCATCCATCGCTACCTTCATACCGGTTGTCCAGTTGAGCGAGTCGAAAACGCGGAAGATATCGACGCCGGAATCAGCGGCCTCTTCAACGAATTTCACAACTACATTGTCAGGATAATTGGTGTAGCCAACCGCATTTGAGCCGCGCAACAGCATCTGGAACAGGATATTCGGTATCAGCTCCGAAAGTTTGTGAAGACGCTGCCATGGATCTTCCCGTAAAAAGCGCATCGAAACGTCGAACGTGGCTCCCCCCCAGCATTCCAGCGAGAATAACTCTGACCCCAGATAAGATGTCGGTTCAGCAATTTTGAGAAGGTCATAGCTGCGTACCCTGGTTGCCAGATTTGACTGGTGAGCGTCGCGCATCGTGGTATCGGTGATCAGCAACTTTTTCTGCTCAAGAATCCACTTGGAGAGCCCATCTGCGCCGAGTTGCATGAAGAGATCCTTGCTGCCGGACGGGCGCAGCCTGGTGGTATCGACGTACGGCGCCCTGGCCTCGATCAGTTCAGCCGATTTAAGCGGTTTCGCAACACCGGGTGAGCCGTTGACAATAACTTCCCCAAGGAAGTTCAGTACTTTGCTGGCTCTGTCCAGCTTTTCCCTGAAATGGAGCAGTTCGGGATGCTTTTCAATAAATGAAGTATCGCACTGCCCCTTCTGGAATACCGGGTGAGTGATGACGTTTTCAAGGAAGCCGATGTTTGTCTTGACACCTCTAACCCGGAACTCCTGCAGGGCGCGATTCATGATGTTGGATGCATCAGAGAAGGTAAGCCCCCATGAGCTGACCTTGACAAGCAGTGAATCATAATGCGGGGTTATCCTGGCTCCGCTGAAGGCGTTGCCGGCATCCAGGCGGATGCCGCAACCGGCGGCGGAACGGTAGGTGGTCAGGGTGCCGAAATCGGGGGCAAAGTTGTTGGCCGGATCTTCGGTGGTGATTCGGCACTGAATGGCATACCCACGCATATCGATGGCGCTTTGGGACGGGATATTGATTTCCGGATCGGAGAGTTTGTGGCCACAGGCTACAAGAATCTGGTTCTGCACCAGATTGCGCCCGGTGATCATTTCGGTGACTGTATGCTCCACCTGAATACGGGGATTCATCTCGATGAAGTAATGTTTGCCTTCGCCATCCACCAAAAACTCGATAGTCCCGGCATTGCGGTATTTGACGTGACCGGCTATCTTGAGCGCAGCAGTGCAGAGTTCTTCCCGTTGTGACTGGGTTAACGACAGTGACGGGGCGAATTCGACAACTTTCTGATGACGCCGCTGTACAGAGCAGTCGCGGTCAAAGAAATGCACCAGATTGCCGTAGTTATCCCCAAGCACCTGAACTTCAATATGTTTCGGATGTGCCAGGTAGCGCTCCAGAAAAACCTCGGCGTTGCCGAACGACGCTTTTGCTTCACTACCGGCAGCGACAAGTCCCTCAAGCAGCTCTTTCCTGTTGTTGGCCACACGCATGCCGCGCCCACCCCCACCTGCAGACGCCTTGATAATAATCGGATAACCATGCTCCTTGGCAAAGATCAGCGCATCCTCTTCTTTTTCAACTGGGTTTTCTGTTCCGGGTACGACATTGACTCCAGCGGCGATGGCGGCCCTTCTGCCAGAGACCTTGTCCCCCAGCGCACGCATCATTTCGGCAGTCGGTCCGATAAAAGTGATGCCGTTGACCCGGCACTCTTCGGCAAATTCGGCATTCTCGGCCAGAAAACCGTAGCCTGGGTGAATGGCGTCAACATCAGCCCTGATCGCCAATTTTATGATTTCGTCTATGCCAAGATAGGCGTCAATCGGCGACTTCCCTTTGCCGATCAGGTACGCTTCATCAGCCTTGTAGCGATGAAGGGAGAGTTTATCCTCTTCAGAGTAAAGCGCCACCGTGCCGATACCAAGTTCAGTACAGGCGCGGAAGATACGTATTGCAATTTCACCACGGTTGGCAGCCATTACTTTACGAAAGCGATATTTTTCCATGTTCTGATTCTCCTCGATAAAATTATTTAGCAAAACTAAAATTATTCAGTCATTTTAAATAGTTATGCATGATTTTGAAGGCACTTAAACAGATTGAAGGGACTTTGTCAATGGTTTATTTAGAAAATATCCGAATTGAGGCAGAGGTTTTGTAAACCTAGAAGAGCCGACATTCTAACATGGAATGTTTGTCAGATACGTGCTAAATAACTCACCTGAAATAATTAAAACGTCTCTGCCGTTTACAGAGATACTTCCAGATAAAAGGCGCGCATTATGGATCAGGAGCTGAAAACACAACTCAAGCAGGTTCTCACCTCACTGCAGATGCTGCTGCCTAAGCCTGTGGCGACGGTTGACTGGACTGTCTGCCACGCCGCGAACTGGCGACGCCACTCTTTCAGCGGTTATCTGGAGCCGGTGGATAGCATCGAACAGATTGCGCTTGATGATCTACTCGGCATTGAAGAACAGAAGCGGGTTGTAATAGAAAACAGTCGACAATTTCTAGCCGGTTATCCTGCAAACAACACGCTCTTGTGGGGTACACGCGGCACCGGCAAATCTTCCCTGATCCGGGCTATGCTCAATAATTTTGCCGATCAGGGGCTGCGGATTGTCCAGGTTGACAAGACCGATCTGATCCACCTGCCTGATATTGTAGACTGCATCAAGCGACTGCCGTACCGCTTCATCATCTTCTCCGACGATGTTTCCTTTGAAGTTGGAGAATCAAGCTACAAGATGCTCAAAAGCGCCCTCGACGGAGCGGTTTATGCGCCGCCCGACAACGTTCTTATCTATGTCACATCAAACCGACGCCACCTGCTTCCCGAATTTGAAACCGACAACCGGGGTGCCATGCTGATCAACAATGAGATGCACCACGGAGAGGCTATTGAGGAAAAAATTTCCCTCTCCGGACGTTTCGGGCTCTGGGTCGGTTTCCATCCATTCAGCCAGGAGCAATACGTCAACGTCACCAGGCAATGGGTAAATAAACTCTTTACCAAACAGGGATCACCCTTCGTCTGGAACGATGAAGCGCAAGCGGCGGCAATCCAGTGGGGGTACGATAAGGGTGACAATAGCGGCCGGATCGCCTACCAGTTTGCCTGCCGCTGGGTCGGCATCAGGATGCTTGAACAGCAGAAGAGTCTATCCCCATAACGGCATGACAAGCCCTGCTCCGCCGGCGATGAACCGGGTCTATTTTTTTCTGGTACTGACCACCTTTTTCTGGGGAGGAAGTTTTCTCTTCACAAAAATTGGCGTTGCCGTGATTCCGCCGCAACTGTTTGTCCTGACCAGGTTTATTCTCGCAACGGTCATTATGCTGGTCGTCTGCTCCAGGCGTTTAAACAGGCTTGACTCCGGCACGCTGGTGCGTGGTATGACGGTAGGCGTCGCCCTCGGATTGACCAATCTGAGTTTCGTCTTCGGCATACAGGGCACCAGCATCTCGCGGGCCGGCATCCTCAACAACCTGTTTGTGCTCTTCATCCCGGTAATCACAAAAATTGTCTGGCGTGACCGAATCGGACGGGTCAACATGGCCGGCATTGCTCTGGCAGTTTCGGGTATCGTTCTGTTGGCGACCGGAGGCGGCAGCGGCTTCAATAGAGGCGATCTTCTCTCAACATTCTGCGCA
>CAYQMO010000202.1:0-7061 GCA_964418315.1 uncultured Geobacter sp.
TAATATTAGGATAGTTATGGATTTGAAAAATAGAAACGTTGGGACGCTAGTGAGATTGTTCTCTCTTTTTCCTTTGCCTCGCAGCCCTCATTCCAGTAGTATGGCACAGTTACATACCACTTCTACTTTACGGAAGCCTATAAAAATATGGAAGAACCCAAAAAAGATAAGATGACCAAAGAGTTGCAAGGGATGGCGCTGGGAACAGTCGGCATCTTTATTCTCCTCGCGTTTATAACCTATAATTCCGGCGATGTTTCATGGAACAGCTATTCTAACGAAGAAAGCGTCCAAAATCTCGGAGGACGCCTGGGCGCACAGATTTCAGATCTGTTTTTTATCAGCTTCGGCCTCGCCTCATATCTGATCCCGCTGACGCTGCTCTATATGGCATATACCCTCTTCCGCTTTAAAGAGATTCGCCTCCGCTCGTACAAACTGGCAGCAGCGTTTGGCCTGCTCTTCTCTCTGGCGACACTTTTTGCATTCTTCAGCGACAAGACTCTTTTTTTGGGTCAGCAGGTGGCTACCGGTGGAGCGTTCGGCGTGATGGTGTCCCGGGCCCTTAAAGAGACTATCGGTGTTACGGGAGCTCTGCTCCTGCTGCTACCCCTTCTTGCAGCATCGATCATGATCCTTTCTAAATTTTCATTTATTCTTTTTGCCGGGTGGTGGTTGGAGAACTTTAAGCGTAAATGGGCAGCATGGCAGGAACGCCGTAATCATGATCAAGTTGTAAAAGAAAAGGAAAAAGCCAAAAACGAGGGTATAACTATTCCTGCCGTCGGACCGGTCATCAAGCCGATGACACTACCGCCAATTCTAACCAACCTTATAAAGAAGGAAAAAGATAAAAAGAAAGAGGCCGCCAAGACAGCCGCCGTTCAAGAGACATTCGAGTTCATCAAAGCGGAAGGTGATTTTCACACTCCCCCCTTCTCGCTGCTCGACGTCCCTCCTGCATCCGAAAAAACACTTGATCGCGATTCCCTCACCATGAATGCGCGGCTGCTGGAGAAGAAACTTAAAGATTATAATATCGACGGCGAAGTGGTTGAAATCTGTCCCGGCCCTGTCATCACCATGTATGAATATTCACCGGCTCCCGGAATAAAAATCAGCCGTATCTCCGGCCTTACCGATGACCTGACAATGGCTCTGCAGGCTATGTCGATCCGCATCGTGGCTCCTATCCCTGGCAAGGGGGTAGTCGGTATCGAGGTTCCAAACCGTGACCGTGATATGGTCTATCTGCGGGAAATTTTTAACTGCGAACATTTCTCCCATAGCAAGATGAAGCTGCCATTGGCACTGGGCAAAGATATCGCAGGACTTCCGGTAGTCACGGATCTGGCGAAAGCGCCCCATCTGCTGGTGGCCGGCTCGACCGGCTCCGGCAAGTCGGTATCGATCAATACCATGATTCTCTCACTGCTTTACACCTCTACTCCAAAAGATGTGCGCTTGATCATGGTTGACCCGAAAATGTTGGAATTCTCCATGTACGAGGGGATTCCGCATCTGTTGCTGCCGGTCGTAACTGAACCGAAGAAGGCGTCGCTGGCTCTTAAATGGGCGGTAAACGAGATGGAACGCCGCTATGCGCTGTTGTCAGACAAAGGTGTGCGTAATATCGATTCATACAACAAAAAACTGGCCGCCGAACTCCTTGAACTTGAAGAGCATGGTTCGATATCGGAAGCCGAAATTATTGAAGATCTTGAAGAACTGCGCGAAGGGGGAGTCGCAGATATCGAACCGATCCCGTTTGTCGTTGATGACGAAGACGACCTTCTGGAGCATAGCCACCTCCCCTATATTGTTGTAATCGTGGATGAGCTTGCCGACCTGATGATGGTTGCAGGGCGCGAAGTGGAAGAGCATATCGCCCGACTTGCCCAGAAGGCGCGTGCTTCCGGCATCCACCTGATTCTGGCGACTCAGCGCCCATCGGTTGACGTCATTACCGGCTTGATCAAGGCCAACCTGCCGTCCCGCATTTCATTTCAGGTCACATCGAAAGTGGATTCACGCACAATTCTGGATATCAATGGCGCTGAGAGCCTGTTAGGTAACGGCGATATGCTTTACATGCCTCCGGGAAGTTCGCGCTTGCAACGTATCCATGGCGCGTTCGTTTCTGACGCTGAAGTCCAGCGGGTGGTGGATTTCCTTAAAAAACAGGGTAAACCGGTCTATGAAAAGTCTATTCTGGAGATGAGAGATAGTGATGAAAAGGGGAGCGACGACGAGGAGGTGCAGGATGAACGGTGGGAGGATGCGCTCAGGCTGGTTGCAGAAACCAGGCAGGCGAGTATCTCAATGATACAGCGCCGTCTCCGCATCGGCTATAACCGTGCCGCCCGCATCGTCGAAATGATGGAGAGCGAGGGGATGATCGCCCATAGCGACGGCACCAGCAAGCCCCGTGAGATTTATATGGATGTCGTTAATGCCTATCTGAATTCACAGTTTACGAAGTGATTCGTGCCATTAAGTAATTCAGAACAGTTTTCAGCGGCAATTCAACGAGGTACTGTTGAGTGGCACCGTCATGCGCTGGAACGCATGCTGGAACGAGGTGTTGCCAGGCGTGATGTTATGGATGTGCTTCTTACTGGAGAGGTAATTGAAGAATACCCGACGGATTATCCATATCCAAGTGTTCTTATGCTTGGCAAGCCTCATGATATGCCACTTCATGTAGTTGTAGCATTTGATAGCAAGCTGGAAATGATCTTTATAATAACGGCATATCGCCCCGATGTTTTGCACTTTCTGGATGACTACAAAACCAGGAGAATATGAATATGACTAACGAAAAAGCAGGCAACTGAATTTCTTTGGCCACAAGAAAGCCGGACATGTTCTATTTTCAGTAGATATGGGATTCGGCGTAGTAGTTGTTCGTCGAGTGCCGGCTACTGTTTGCGACCAATGTGGCTCAGAATGGTTTTCCGATTGCGTTGCTGCCAAGCTTGAAAGTATTGTTACGGAAGCCCGAGCCAAGAAAGCACTTGTAGAAGTAACATCGCTGGACGATCTGCCATTGGCTGCCTGAAATCGCCCATAGTGACGGCACCAGCAAGCCCCGTGAGATTTATATGGATGTCGTTAATGCCTATCTGAATTCGCAGTTTACGAGGTAATAGAGATGAGTTTGATAAAAGCCGCCGCTATTCAGTTTAACGTCAAACAGGGAGATGTTGATGCCAACTTGGCTTACATCCGCGAGGCACTTGCCCGTGTCGCGGCAGATGGAGTTAACCTGGCGGTTCTACCGGAAATGTGGTCAAGCGGATTTTCTTACAATAATCTGAATGAACTGGCACTCCGCACTCAGGGAATTGTTGATGAACTGCTGGAGTTGTCAAAGAGTCTTAAGCTGGTCATCATCGGCAGCATGCCTGAACCGAACGGCGACAAGGTTTTTAATGCGCAGTATCTGATCGACAATGGTGTTCTGGCCGGGGTCTACCGCAAGATGCACCTCTTTTCACTTCTGGGGGAGGAGCGCGCGTTTTCCGGTGGCGATTCATGGCTTTGTGCCGAAACGTCGCTTGGCAAGATTGGAGTCATAATCTGTTACGATCTACGTTTTCCGGAACTTTCCCGGCGTTTGGCAATCGAAGGTGCCCAGGTGATCTGCGTCTCGGCGCAGTGGCCTAAGCCTCGGCAGGAGCATTGGCGTACGTTGTTGCGGGCGCGGGCGATGGAAAACCAGCTATTTATCGTCGCCTGCAACGCCTGCGGCATCATTGGCAAGCTTGATTTCTTCGGTATGAGCATGATTATTGATGCTAAAGGGGAACTGTTGGCTGAGGCGGGAGAGTGTGAGGGTGAAATTGTCGCTTCGCTGGATATGCAGGCAATGGCTGACTGGCGGTTGCAGATTCCCTGTTTCAAAGACCGCAAACCGGACTGCTATTGAAACGATTTCTAATAAAAGTATGACCTGATTACTGTTTACCCCGAAGGAGGTCCTCTGTATGGCTCATCAACATATGACCAGCAGTTACATGGAGCACGGCCTCTGCCTTAACTGGGAAAAACCTCTCGTATTCCTTCACGTAGGCTCTGACATATTAACGGCCATCTCGTACTACTCGATACCGATTGCAATGTTCTACTTTGCGTATCGGCGACGTGACCTCCCTTTCTTCAAAATATTTATCATGTTTGCAGTTTTCATACTTTCATGTGGTACCACTCACCTGTTTGCCGCCTATACCATTTATCGTCCTGAATACTGGATAGAGGGATACCTCAAGGCTTTTACCGCCATTGTTTCCGTAGTAACGGCAGTGATTTTCATCCCCCGTCTGCCCGAAGCCCTTGCTTTTCCCAGTCTGGCCAACTCAATGAACGAAATCATGCGTCTCAATACCGAACTCAAACAGAAAAATGTTGAACTTCAGATGGCCAACCATTCAATTGAAAAGCTGCTAGACCCGGTATACTGGATTTCAAAGGGTGGCAAAATTCTACGGGTGAATGAAGCCGCATGTACGTCACTCGGATACAACCGGGAAGAGATGCTAGGGTTGTCACTGCCGGATTTAGATCCACACTTTCCTGCGGATCGATGGCTCGAACATTGGGAGAACCTTAAAACTTCCGGCTCCATCAGATTTGAGACTGAGCACAAATGCAAGGACGGTTCTCTCCAAGACGTGGAGGTTGTCGCAAACTACATCTGTTATGAGGGGGAGGAGTTCAACTGTGCCACCGTCCGTAACATCTCGGAACGGAAACAGCTTGAACTGATCAAGGAGCGTAGACTGTTATCACTGACCAGTCCTCTGAAGGGGATCGGCGACGTACAGTTTACTGATCTGTTCGACCTTGAGGAGATACAACTCATTCAGGATGCCTTCGCCAGCGCTACCGGAGTAGCTTCGATCATCACCGATACTGAAGGGCGACCGATCACTAAACCAAGTAACTTCTGCGACCTCTGCATGAACATTATCAGGAAAACCGAGAAGGGATTTGAAAACTGCTGCCGTTCCGACGCCATGCTTGGCAAGCTCAATCCGGATGGCCCTATCATGCAACCATGCATGAGCGGGGGGTTGTGGGATGGGGGAACCAGTATCAAGGTGGGCAACCGGCATGTAGCTAACTGGCTGATCGGTCAGGTGCTGGATGAATCATGCGATATGGAGTCCATGAAGATATATGCCAGAGAGATCGGTGCCGATGAAGAGGCGTATAATCAAGCATTGCAAAAGGTAAAGCGGATGTCAGTGGAGCAGTTCAGGGAAGTCTGCAACGCACTGTTCCTTATTGCAGACCAACTCTCCATCATGGCGCTACAGAACATTCAACAGGCCAGGCACATAACGGAAAAAGAAAAGTCTTCGCAAGAAAGGGAGCTGCTTATTAATCAGCTACAGGAGAAGACCTCGGAGTTGGAACGTTTCATCTACACTGTCTCCCACGATCTCAAGAGTCCGTTGATTACCATCTCCGGCTTTCTCGGCTTTCTCAAGGAAGATTTCAAAAATCGCGACGAAGCAGAATTTAATTCAACCATCTCGCGAATTTCTCTCGCTTCGGAACGTATGAAGCAACTTTTGGATGAACTGCTGGAACTCTCCCGTATCGGTAGAAAAACCAACCCGCCAGAGAAGGTCAATCTTAATGCTCTAGTGCATGAGGTGATTGATGTTATCTCGGGGCGTATTCAGGAATTCGGAGCTGTTGTGGAGATCGAACCCGATCTGCCTGCGGTGATTGCTGACCGTTGCCGTATTCTCCAGGTCTATGAAAACCTGATTGACAACGCCGTTAAGTTCTCATCAGGCCAGAAGTTCCCGCCACATATCATGATTGGTGTCAGAAAGAGCAAAGAAGGAGAACTACAGTTTTTTGTGGCGGATAACGGTATCGGCATTGAGTCGCATTATGCCGCCAAGATATTTGAACTGTTTGAAAAACTTGATCCCCGCAGCAGTGGCACCGGTGTCGGCCTGGCCATAGTCAAACGGGTGATTGAAGTGCATGGCGGCAGGATATGGGCAGAATCAGAAGGGATTGGGCACGGCACAACTTTCTACTTTACACTACCGTTGGTTAATGTATGATGTCGTCGCATACTATAACAGCGTATTAATGCTTTAGGGGGAGCAGATGACTACTGGAAATCCGCTCAAGATACTGCTGGTTGAGGACAATCCTGATCATGCAGAACTTGTGATCAAGGGGTTGCGTTCAAACAATGTTGCAAATAGCCTGGTACACGTAGAAGATGGTGAATCCGCTCTGGACTATGTGTTCCAGCGCGGCAGATATGGTGATCCATCCACATCACCAAGACCGGATCTGATACTGCTGGATCTTCGACTTCCCCGTGTCGACGGTCTGGAGGTTTTAAGGATTCTCAAAAGTAATGAAGATACCAGGCGCATCCCGGTGGTTATACTGACAACCTCTGATGCTGAGATGGATGTTGCCAAGGCGTATGATTATCACGCAAACAGCTACATGGTAAAACCGGTCAGTTTTGAGCATTTCATGGAGCTGATGAAAACCCTCGGCTGCTACTGGGTCGTATTCAATAAGTGTGCGGGGTAACTCGATGCCAGAGAATTCCGGGTTCAATATCCTCCTCATTGAGGACAGTGATGATCATGCAGAACTGGTCAGACGAGCTTTTGCCCGTTCACGCGACGACTTCAACCTGATCAGGGCCGCTTCCTGCACAGCGGCAGTTGAGATTCTCAAGAATATTCATCCGACCATGATCATAACTGATTACCTTCTGCCGGATGGCAATGGACTGCACTATTATAAGCAACAATTGAAGGCAAATTATCCCGACGTACCGGTTTTGTTGCTGACCAGCCAGGGTGACGAGTTGGTTGCGGTGGACGCATTGAAGTCCGGCATGACCGACTATCTGGTCAAATCCGATCAAGTACTTATTTCTCTTCCGGACCTCTGCAGGGCAATAATCAGGGAAAGCGATCAAAAAATTGAGAACACAAAATATCTTGAGGCCCTGCGGCAGAGTGAGGCGCGCTACAGTGATATTCTCCATGCAGCAACCGGCGGTT
>CAYQMO010000203.1:0-7049 GCA_964418315.1 uncultured Geobacter sp.
CGCTGGAACAGATTCAGATTCTCGTCAACCGGACGGTTGCGAAACGGGCTCTCAATCCCCGGTTCGGTCAGTGTTCCACGATAAGCCCGGATCTGTTCGGCATTCAGGTCTTCAACGTATGCCTTTCCGTCGGTAATCAGGCAGACCGCCCATTGATAAAGCTGCTCAAAGTTATCCGATGCATAATAGAGATGTTCTCCCCAATCAAAGCCGAGCCACCTGACACTCTCCTTGATTGAGTCAATATACTCCTGCTCTTCCTTGGCCGGGTTGGTATCGTCAAAGCGAAGATGGCAGCGACCGCCAAATTCTGCCGCCAGTCCGAAATTGATACAGATTGACTTGGCATGCCCGATGTGAAGATAGCCGTTTGGTTCAGGTGGAAAACGGGTCACGATGCTGCTCTGCTTCCCGCTTTTGAGATCTTCATCAATGATGGTTTTAAGGAAATTATTGGGTGTTGATACTGCATGTTCAGTGGTCATTATTCCTCACATTTGAGCCTTAGTTATTTAATCTTAGTTACCTACAAACACTTTCAAGCATATTACGGATCCCTTTTTTGTCAACGAACCTTAGCGCACCAACGAGACAATCTGCCTTTTTCAGAACAATCATTGGTCCATATAGCGGATCAACTCCCTCCAGAACGGCTGCATCTTTTCCCTCAATAGCAATTTTTACCTTGGCTAATTGAGATTTGAAGCGATCAAATGAAGCAGATACGGATCTGGCATCATTGCCAACAAGCCTGAATAATGGAAAGTTCGCTCCACCGATTACGGCTTCGGCCATTATACCTCTGTTTAAAAAATCGTAGCCCAAGAGACTCTGTGGTATATAACGTTCCGTTCCCTTAACCATTTCCGGTCGGTCAAAAGCCGATAACTCCGATGGTCTGCTTCTCTCACCCGGTAAAGACGATGCAACCAATTTTGCACATTCAGTCAAAACCTCAGAATGTGAACTATCGGTTCCAGTGATCTGGATGTGGATAAAATAGTGCCCCTGGTAAAGGAATAGTTGCGAACCTGATAGATTAGACTCTGCCCCGATGTTTATCCTCTGGCCGCCCTTCTGGCGGTAGTTTGAGTAGATTCCAAATGAGTCGAGCAGTGACGCCATTCGATAGATCTCAACATCGATGCCAGCAGCGGGAGTTTTTTCCGATGAATATCTGGCAGTAGCCATACGGTCAAAGCCGTATGGCATGTAAAGTTCCGCCTCTCCATTAATACGATCGGAGAGGGTATCTCGATCATAGAAGATCGTTTTCCCGTCAATCTTCCACCCCGCACCACAGTAGCTTGTCGGAAAGAAACCGCCCATGTCACCAGCAGCATGAGTGTTTAACGGAGCATAAACTGAGAGTAACACAACCATAAGCAGTATCTTCATATAGAACTTCTCAATTCTATTCATGCCAGAACTGTTCGAGCATGGTCCATTTTGCCGGCAATGTCGAGTCCATTGACACATCTGGCGCTACACCCCTCACAGTTTAGACACGTCGCTGCTGATGCTTGTCGTGGCAACTCGGCATACGTATCACGTGCCAGCGATATGTTGCGGTAGCCACCTTCAGCGTACATGAGAGCACGGTTGACGGTGGATATCTCGACACCGTGAGGACACCCGACCTCACAAGATCCGCAGAAGGTGCAGTAGAATTTAGCGATTGCCTGATCATAATGGTCAAGACGACGCAGATCAGCATAGGTAAAAGGCATGCCCATGACAGTAATATCTTCTTTAAGTTGCCCCATGTCTTTCATGCCCGGTATAGCTGCGGTAACCTTTGGATTTTGCAGCACCCACTTGAGTGCCGCCTGGTATGGCGTGATCCGTCCCATGCCGGTAACGTCATAACCTCCAACCATGGCCTTCATGGCGATAATGCCGATGCCTGCTGTTGCAGCACGATCAATGGCTGTCGCAAGACTTTTATCTGATTTAAAGTTGTATTTGACCAGGCAAGTGTCAAAGAATCGATCAGGATCGTCCACCAGAGCATTTAGCACCTCAACCTCGTTTTTGTGTGTTGTTACGCCGCAGAAACGAACTTTCCCCTGTTTTTTCAACTGAGTCAGCGCTTCACGAGTTTCAGGAAAAAATATTCTATCTTTACCGGTAAGGTTATGGAGTTGAATTACGTCAATATAGTCGGTTCCCAGGGTTTTCAGACTGGTTTCAACGTCACGGACGATTTCTGCTTTTGATTTGGATTCAGGCAGGGTTTTGGTGGCGATAAATAGCTTATCGCGCACACCTTTCACCGCTTTACCAACGGTCTCCTCATTTTTGCCATTCATGTATTTGCGTGCAGTGTCAATATAATTGACACCATTATCAATGGCTACGCGGATAACTTCCGGTTCCGGGGTCAGCATGGCGCCAAAGCTAACCGTAGTAATATTTATACCAGTACGCCCAAGTTTACGGAAGACAGGTTTGGGGAATGCGAGGGGATTCGCATCTGCCATTTGTTGCAAAGTATCTGCGAGTACTGGCGGTGCAAGTAAGGCTGTAGCGGTTCCTACTACTCCAGCCTTGATGAAGGCCCTGCGGTTTAGTCCATTTTCTTTGAGATGATACATAAATACGCTCCTTTCAATCTTAGCATTAACCAGTCTACTGGCGTTCACCAGGTGAAAAATCTAATTACAGTCTGAACAATATCGAACAGATCCGTATCAGGGTTTCTGAGAGTGCCACCGAATATGGTGAATGAAGCAGCATTGCGACAACCTGTTCGACATGATTAACAATAGTCAGTGAATAAAACTCATGAACTGCTTTGCTTCCCTCACGGGCTCAGCAACCGATCCCCTACCGTATTCAATCAGCTTTAACAGCCATGCCATGTTCTTGCCAAGCACCCGCATGATTTGAACACCCTCTTCATCCTGTATTACCTCTCCTGGTCGTGTACCATGAATTACATTCCAATAGTTGGACGTCGGGATCAACATCTCGGAATAGAGGATAAAATTGTTCAGTTGATCGAATGCAGGCAGTCCACCGGAACGCCGTACAGCAACAACTGCTGCACCGACCTTGTGCCTCAGCAAACCATCATTTACACCGGCAACATAAAATGCGCGATCCATAAATGACTTCATTGTTCCGGCCATAGCCGCATAATGAACTGGCGAGCCGAAAATAATACCATCAGCCAGTTTCATCATCTGTATCCAGCCATTCACCTCATCTCCAGGCAAAACACACTGCTCATTTCTGTTTTTAGCACACTGACTACAGGCGGTACAACCGCGTATTATTTTATTTACGACATGAATTATCTCGGTTTCAATATTCTCTTTTTCCAGTTCTGCAGTAACCATTTTAATGGCATGCCAGGTATTACCTTCCTTGTTGGGACTTCCGTTTAACGCCAAAACTTTCATATAAACCTCCCTTTGATGACGCATATAAACTTCATAGCAGTTCTCCCAGCAGCGAATTTGGATAAGCTTTGACAATTCTGACATCGGCAAAGCTGCCGATCAGAGAGCTGTCTCCACTGAAATTGACAGTACGGCCGATATCCGCTTTGCCGGAAACCTGGCCGGGAAGTTTCCCCTCACCTTCAACCAACACCGACATAACGCTTCCGACATAGGTTTGGCTAATTTCACGAGTGTGGCGTCGCTGAAGTTCCATAAGACGGTCAAGGCGCGCCATTTTTACCGTGCGTGACAGATCATCAGCCAGTTCAGCAGCTTTAGTGCCAGAGCGTGGCGAATAGATGAACGAAAAGAGATCGATGTAGCGAACCTCCTCCATCAGGGAGAGTGTCTGCTCAAAATCGGCATCGGTTTCGCCCGGAAAGCCGATGATAATATCGCCGGTAAATACGATATCCGGCCTAAGCGCCTTCAGCTTTCTGACCTTATCCAGATAGGATTCCCGGCTGTAACCGCGTCCCATTTGCTTCAATACAGCATCACTGCCGGATTGAGCCGGGAGATGAATCTGGCCGCTTAGCTTCGGCACATCTGCAAAGCAGGCGATCAAATCATCCGACATATCCTTGGGGTGCGATGTTGTAAAACGGATACGATCAATTCCGTCAATGGCGGCAACCTGATGAATCAACTCTGCAAAAGTTGGTTCGCTTGCCGTTTTCAAGCCGTAAGAGTTGACATTCTGACCCAAAAGAATGACTTCTCTAACTCCTTCATCTGCAAGCTGTCTGACTTCGGCCAGAACATCCGTAGAGCGGCGACTGATCTCGCGGCCACGAACATACGGCACAATGCAATACGAGCAGAAATTATCGCACCCCTGCATGACCGTCACAAAGCGTGAGAGACGAGACTCCCCCTTGATGGAGGGAAACAGGTCAAGCCTCTGGTCATTATCGATGAAAGTCGTCTCGGAGCGCCGCTCGCCACGCTCGGCGCCGCGCACCATATCCGGCAGCAGGTGCAGGTTATGGGTGCCGATCACCAGATCAAGAAAAGGGAATTTCCGAAAAAGCTCCTCCCCTTCCTGCTGTGCCACACAACCGCCAACCGCAATAATCTGCTTCTTTCCGCCACGTTTGTAGATCCGCAGATTCGCAAGTCTTCGATAGACTTTTTCCTCAGCGCCACCGCGCACACTGCAGGTATTAAGCAGAATCATATCGGACGTTGCTGGATCGTCAGTCGCAGCATAACCCAGATCAGCCAGCATGGAAACAATCCGTTCGGAATCGTTGACATTCATCTGGCAGCCGAAAGTTTCTATGTATAATAGTTTGTGAGCCATAGCGGATGGGATTTATATGCGATAAGTGTGCTTAAAGTCAAATGAAATGGGATAATCTGTTTCAATCCAGGAAGGACGATTGAATTTAAAACAGAGGCGCTTTCCGCAGATGACAGGAGTTATTTTCGTTCGCCAGTTCAGTACACCCAACGCTTCATTGGACAAATTTCTCGAAATGGTATACACAGAACCCACTCAAATATGATCCCCAAGGCTTCTGTTGTGAACATTGCACCGCCGTTTTGTATTAAAAAGGACATTTCTCCGTGAACGATAAACTAATCGTAAACCCCTACCTAGCGGTGCTGGTAGGGGTTTTTGCTGTTTCATTCTCCGCGCTGTTTGTCAGGCTTGCCACCGCACCCCCCCTGATGATTGCCACCTATCGCCTGCTGTTTACCTTTCTGCTCCTCGCCCCGTACGCCCTGTTCCGCTATCGTGCCGAGCTTGCCAGCATTTCATGGAAACAGCGCGGGCTCGCTGCTGCCAGCGGCATCTGTCTGGCGCTGCATCTCGTCACATGGTTCATCTCACTTCATTACACCTCTGTTGCCAGTTCAGTGGTGCTGGTGACAACGCAACCGATATTCGTGGTGATCGGCTCCTGGATCTTTTTTCGCGAACGAATCAGTCGCATTGCCATGATCGGTGGCGCGATCGCTCTTTGCGGCAGTATGGTCATCGGGGCGGCTGATTTTCAGGTCGGTCGGGAGGCATTCTGGGGGGATCTGCTCGCTCTGGCTGCGGCGATTCTTGTTTCCGGATATCTTCTGATCGGCCGCCGTCTGCGCGGGAGTGTTTCTCTGCCGGTGTACACCTTCTATACCTACGGCAGCAGCACTGTGGCACTGCTGCTAACCTGCCTGGTGGCCGGCACGCCGTTTGCCCCCTACCCTGCCACCGACTGGCTGCTGTTTCTGGCTCTGGCAGTTGTCTGTACGATCTTCGGCCACACCGTCTTCAACTGGGTACTACGTCATGTTCAGGCTTCGGTTGTCTCGGTAAGCATTCTGGGGGAACCGTTGGGTGCCATTCTCTGGGCATCAATCTTTTTACATGAATATCCGACAGTCCGGCAGGCGCTAGGCGGCAGTATTATTTTTGCCGGGCTATTTATTTTTACCCGCTATTCGGCACACAGATGATCGAACAAGAAACAAAGAATACGCACAAAGATGCTGCAACAGGACTTGGCTATGGCATAACGGCATATCTGATCTGGGGCCTTTTTCCGGTCTATTTTAAAACACTGACATCTGTCCCGGCCTTGCAGGTCGTCAGTCACCGGATTGTCTGGTCGGTTTTGTTTCTCTTGCTGATTTTAGGATGGCGGGGTAAATGGAGTGTCGTAACGGAGGCTTTCCGGGACAGGCGCGTTGTCATTCTGCTTATCTCATCGGCACTGCTCATTGCAACAAACTGGCTGGTGTTTATCATCGCGATTGGCCATTCTCAGGTCATCCAGTCGAGTCTTGGCTACTTCATAACGCCATTTGTAAGCGTACTGCTCGGTGTAATTTTTTTAAAGGAACGCCTGAGTCGTCTGCAGATTATCAGTCTTATTCTGGCAGCAGCCGGGGTTGTGCTGCTGACAGTTAATTACGGTCGTTTTCCATGGGTTTCACTGATACTCGCATTTACGTTTGGTTCCTACGGACTGTTTCGCAAGGTCGTCACCGTTGACTCCATCACCGGGCTGACCGTGGAGACGTTGCTGCTCTCGCCTTTTGCGCTCGGATATCTTGTGTATGTTACTCTGAACGGCACCGGCAGTTTCCCCGGTCAAATACTGCAAACCAATGTATTTCTCATATTTGCCGGAGTTGCAACCTCAGTACCGCTGCTGCTCTTTGCCTCAGCCGCCCGCCGCCTGCGCCTCGCAACTATCGGTTTTCTCCAGTATATCACCCCCACCATGCACTTCCTGCTTGCCGTTCTGCTCTATAAAGAACCGTTTACCATGGCACATCTGACCTGTTTTGTCCTTATCTGGAGCGGACTCTGCTGCTATTCGTATGATGCCGTACGGAGGATGCGGGCTGTCCGACTAGAGAAAACTGGAAAAGCAATCCGGCAAGCTGCCGGAGTTGAATGAATAGGATGAATGTAAATGAAGTTTTACATGACTGCATGCATGGAAAATGGCAACCACCCCGCCCCTGTGGGGCACCCCTCCACAGGAGGGGAGCTTTACAGCAGAGGCTTCCTCTGTAGCGTTCTGATGAAATCATGGAGTGGATACACAGACCTTAAAACTGTTTTAAGCGATACACCCGCTTGAAAACGGTCAGGTC
>CAYQMO010000204.1:0-6998 GCA_964418315.1 uncultured Geobacter sp.
TGTGGATGATAAACGGGAAAACCTCGTGGCACTGCGCTCCGTTCTGCGCGATGTCGATGCTGAAGCCATCGAGGCGCTTAGTGGTAATGATGCCCTTGCCACCACGTTTGACCACAGCTTTGCCCTGGCGATTCTGGACGTAATGATGCCGGGTATGAACGGTTTCGAGTTGGCGGAACATTTACGCAGTGACGATACAACCCGGTTGCTGCCGATTATTTTCGTGACCGCCCTGCACCCGGATGAACAGCACATATTCAGCGGTTACGAAGCTGGCGCTGTGGACTATATTGTCAAACCGTATAACCCGCATATACTGCTGGCAAAAGTACGCATCTTCCTTGAGCTTGACCGTCAGAGGCAGGAGCTGCAGTGGCAGCGTGATAATCTGGAATTGCTGGTAGCCGAGCGCACCAGAGAACTTGAACAGGAGCTGTGCGAGCGCAAACGCGCCGAAGCGGAGAAAACAGTCCTCGAACAGCAACTTCATCAGGCCCAGAAACTGGAGAGCCTGGGGGTGCTTGCCGGAGGTATCGCCCATGACTTTAACAACATCCTGTCAATCATCATCGGCTATTGTGGTCTGGTGAAAATTAACCATGCTACTGCCGAAAAAAATATCGCGCATATCGAAACAGCCGCGGAACGTGCCGCCGGATTATGCCGACAGATGCTGGCATACGCCGGCAAAGCCTCGTTTATAAAGGCTCAGCTTGATTTTGCCTGTCTGGTGGATGAGATGATTACCATGCTTAAAACTACCATCAGCCAGACTATCGTGATCGAATCCAGGATCGGTGGGGATATTCCAGCATTCGTGGGCGATGCCAGTCAGCTCAGGCAGGTAGTCATGAATCTGATCATCAATGCAGCCGAAGCTATCGGCGAGGTGGATGGCAAAATAGATATTTCGCTGGAGAAAACAGAGATCAAGTCAAAACAGACGACAAAAGACCACCTCGGCAAAATCATACCAGCTGGGCACTACATTCTGTTAGAAGTCTGTGATAACGGTTGCGGTATGGATGAAGAGACCGGACGCAGGATCTTCGAGCCGTTCTACACCACAAAATTTGCCGGACGTGGTCTGGGTATGTCGGCGGTACTAGGCATTATCAAGGCGCATGATGGGGCATTACAACTGGAAAGCCAGGTGGGACACGGCACAACATTCAAGGTCTATCTGCCGGTTCAGCCCGACAGCTCTGAAAAAGTGGAGGCGAGCCGGGACGAAACTCCGAAAGCCTGTCAGGGGAGCGGCACAGTACTGCTGGTAGAGGATGAAGATCATGTGAAATCCATTGCAATAGAGCTGTTACAGATGCTCGGTTTCACTGTTATTGATGCCGCAAACGGCAAGGAGGCTTTGGAGCTGTACGAGAAGAACGCCGCCGACATCACTCTGGTAGTAACAGATATGGGTATGCCGGTCATGAATGGCTATGAACTGTTCTACAAGCTGAAACAACTGAGCCCAAAGTTGCCGATCATTATCTCCAGCGGCTTTGGTGAAGGTGATATTGTCTCGAAGATTCCCCGTAAGGAGATAGCCGGGTTGGTCAACAAGCCGTACAGCTTTAATCAGTTGCAGGAGGTTGTGAAGGAGGTTCTGGAGAGGGTAGATCAATAAACAAAAAAACTTTTTGCTTTTGCCTTTATCCGCCTTTATCCCTTTTATCCCTGTAAATAAAAGGTTTTGCTTTTAACTTCAAAGGCTTTTTAACAGGGATAAAGAAAGATAAAGGCGGATGAAACCTTTTAAACACAAAGATAAATTATATTGTCTATCTTCCCTCCACGAAATCCCGTGCCGCCCCGATCCTCCGGACTGTCTCCGCCACTCCTAGCGTCACCACAATTTCCCCGATTCCCGGAGCTTGTGTACCGCCCGAAAGTGCTATTCTGACAGGCTGACCGACCTGCCCCATCTTCCACCCCGCTTCACTGCAGACCTCTTTGAAGAGGGTGTCAATTGCAGCGGCATCAGATGCTGATGACGATGAAAGCTTCTCCATCACAGCGGCAAAAACCGCCAGCAGCAGCTCTTTGTCAAATTTTGCCAGAGCGACCTCATCATACACTGTCGGTGCCTTGTAGTAAAAGAGAGCCCTGTCGGCCATCTCCTCCAGCGTCTGGGAGCGTTCCTGCAAGGTTTTGACAACCGTCACCGGATCAGGTCCGTTGTCTGTTGACACATCCCGGGTCGAGAGGTGCGGCTTCAGGAGAGTGGCGAGACGTTCGGGAGCACTGTTTTTGATGTAGTGGGCATTCAGCCAATTTAGCTTTTCCGTATTGAATACCGAAGCTGAGCGCCCTACATTGCTGATATCAAATTTCTGAATCATCTCCTCAAGGCTGAAAATCTCGTCGTCTCCGTTACTCCACCCCAAACGAACCAGATAGTTTAGCAGCGCTTCCGGCAGATAGCCCATGTCGCGATAGGCGATGACGCTGGTGGCACCGTGCCGCTTGGAAAGGCGCGCCTTATCGGCACCGAGAATCATCGGGACGTGGGCGAACTGCGGCACCGGAAAACCGAGAGCTTCGTAGAGCTGGATCTGACGAGGGGTGTTGTTTACGTGGTCGTCACCACGAATGACGGTCGTTATGCGCATTGTGGCATCATCGATCACCACACAGAAATTGTACGTCGGTGTGCCGTCGGTGCGCTGAATTATCAGGTCGTCAAGCTCCTCATTCGGGAAAGTTATGGTTCCCTTTATCAGGTCATCAAAACTTGTCGCCCCATCCTGCGGCGCGCGGAAGCGGATAACGTGCGGCTGGTCGTCAGGCTGCTCAACGCGATCACGGCAGTTGCCGTCATACTTCGGCTTACGCCCCTCCGCCATAGCCAGATTGCGCTTTGCATCAAGTTCTTCAGCGCCGCAGTAGCATCTGTACGCTTTACCGACAGTTACTAGCTTCTGCACATACTCCTTGTAGAGCGGAAAATAATCGGATTGATAAAAAGGGCCCTCGTCCCACTCCAGCCCAAGCCACTTCATCCCTTCCAGAATTGCATCGACAGACTCTTTTGTGGAGCGTTCCACATCGGTGTCTTCGATGCGTAAAATGAATGTACCCCCTTTATTTCTGGCCAATAACCAGTTAAAAAGTGCGGTGCGGGCTCCGCCGACGTGAAGATACCCTGTCGGGCTGGGAGCGAAGCGGACACGAAGTTCTGACATGGTGGTAACTCCTTTTACTCAGGTACAATCAGCGCTGATTTTTGTGAACTGGCACTATAGCATTACCTGTCATGCCAAAAAAGAAATTTATGACTCAGCGAGCGCTTTAACCTTTGACAAAACAGTGTTCCGCTATGATAGTATGCGAAAAAATGCCGGCATGGAGGTTTTGTATGCATACAATTGATTCCCTGATCAGAGAAAGCTGCCTGAAATATAGCGACCAGCCGGCACTAAGCTACAAACTAGCCGGAACATGGCAAAACATGACCTACGGCGCATTGTGGGAATTGTCGGATCGCATTGCGGCCGGCATGATCAAGAACGGCTTCAACAGTGGTGAGCATGCTGCGCTCCTGGCACCTTCATCACCGCAATGGATTGCCGCCTATCTGGGCATTCTCAAAGCCGGCGGGGTAGTTGTCCCTATCGACAAAGAGCTGAAAGCAGCCGAACTGAGGCATATCCTGACCGATTGCGATGCGCGCTATGTCTTTACCGCCCCACCCTGCCTCGACCTGATTATTGAAATTTTTTTGGATATTCCGGTACTGAAAACCATTGTCACACTGACTCCAACCGGAGCCGACGATAATTCCCAGGCCGTACAGATGCTGGATGTACTGGTTGAAGAGTGGCGGGAACTCGGTACGGTTGTGGATCTGCCGTCCGAGCGACGAGCCAGAATGGAACTGCTGGCTCGTAAGATTTATCGCCAGTTATCGACACCAGCTTCGGAAGCAGGAGGCAAAGCAGAGTCACCAGATCCCTTCGATCCGGCCAAACGACTCCTCAGCAAATTGAGACGCCGAGGGAAGTTGCTTTCCTTGAACGCCCTCTGTCATAGCGCACCGCTCCCGGAAAAACCGCGTGATCCCAGCGATACCGCTGTGATTCTCTACACTTCCGGCACGACAGGACGCTCCAAAGGTGCCATGCTCAGCCACGCCAACATAGTTTCCAATATCCAGGGAGCCACCGCCCACTTCCGGCTTGACAACAGTATCCACACCCTCTCTTTTCTGCCGATTAATCATGTTTTCGAGCAGGTCTGCGGAGTTCTTCTGCCACTCTCGCTTGGCGGAAAGGTCTCTTTCTGTGAATCACTGAAAAAACTCGGTGAAAATCTGGCGGAGGTCAAGCCGACTTTTTTCCTGGCGGTTCCGGTGGTGTACCGGATGATTCTCGACCGGGTGTTGAAGAGTATAAATTCAAAAAAATTGTCGCAACTGCTCTTTTCAGTGCCACTCACACGATCGATCGTTACCTCGAAAGTTCGTCAGGCATTCGGTTCCGGCACCATCTTCATCAGTGGTGGCGCAGCACTCGACCCCGCTATTGCCAAGGGGATGACGGAGTTTGGTCTCTCTATCTATCAGGGGTATGGAATCACCGAGACCTCACCGATTATCAGCGCAGAACAGCCGGGTGGAAAGCGACTGGGTACCATAGGACGTCTGCTTGATCAGGTTGAAGTCCGCATTGATGCGCCAAACGACGAAGGAGTTGGGGAGATCATCGTCAAAGGGCCAAATGTCATGCAGGGGTATTACAAGAATCCGCAGGCTACCGCTGAAGTCCTTGTGGATGGCTGGTATCGCACCGGCGACCTCGGTTTTCTCAGCAAGGACGGTTTTTTAACCATTAGCGGTCGGGTAAAAAATCTGATAGTCACTCCAAATGGCAAAAACGTCTATCCGGAGGAGGTGGAAAACGAACTTCTCAAAAGTCCGTTCATCGCGGAAGTCATGGTTTACGGCCACCGCATCGGCACATCCGAGGAGATTCACGCCATTATCTTCCCTGACCAGGAAGCGATAGATGGACAAGGTCGCATTGATGGCAATTCACCGATGAGTGAGGCCGATGTCGAGGCGTTGCTGCGCCTGGAAGTCCAGAAAGCGTGCAATAGTCTGGCGGACTACAAACGGGTTCGCAAGTTCACCATCAGAGAAGACGAATTCCCGAAAACAACTACACGAAAAATCAAGCGATTTGCCGTGGAAGCGAGCATTTCGACCGGGTCGTGAGTCAATTTGCGCATTCGGCCGATCCGACCATGAAAATCACAGCGACGCAACAAAACACCTGGCGCCTCATCGTAACCCCGCCGCTTTCAGGAGCGGAGAACATGGCTATCGATGAGGCGCTGCTCCGTTCATTCGATCCTGCCATGTCGCTGCCTGTTCTCCGTCTTTATGGCTGGAGTCCCCCGGCGCTGTCTCTGGGAAGGTATCAGAAGGCCGCCGAGACACTCGATCTGGAGCGATGCAGGAATGACCGCGTCGCTGTGGTGCGAAGAGTAACCGGCGGCGGGGTGATCTACCATGCTGATGAACTGACCTACTCGCTTGTCTGCTCGCCATGGCAGATTCCTCCGACATCATCGATCAAAGACTCCTTTCGTCTGCTGACCGGTTTTCTCCTCCGTTTCTACCGTGCCTTAGGTCTTGACGCTCTCTATGCCGCTGATTCCTCGCCTGAAGGGACTTGCTTCGGCGAACGAACCGCGTTCTGCTTTGCCGGAAGGGAGAGTTTCGATATCATCGCCAATGGCCGCAAAATCGGCGGCAACGCCCAGAGACGCCTGAAGGATGTAATCTTTCAGCACGGTTCGATCCCCCTGCTCAATCGTGCAGCAACCGGACTGACCTACATGAAAGATCAGGCTCCGGAATATGCCGATGGTGCGGCAAGCCTCGCTGAATTCCTGGTACGCGAGGATTGGAACAGCCTGGTAACGATTCTCGCAACAGCATTTAGCGGCTATTTAGACATAGTATTTCAGAGTGATTCATTGTCACAGCGGGAGCAGTCGGAGATGGAATCTTTATTTATCGGCAAGTACAGTGCAGATTGCTGGAACCTTGAAGGGGTTGTGGCGTGAATATTCAGCGCAAGCCGGAGTGGCTGCGAAAAAAAGTCAACCCTGGTGATCAGGGAGAAATGCGGCAGCTACTCGGCGAACTGCAGTTGAATACGGTCTGCCAGCAGGCGCTCTGCCCCAACATCTCGGAATGCTTCTTCTGCGGCCAGGCCACTTTCCTTATCCTGGGGAAGAACTGTACCCGCCTCTGCAGCTTCTGCAATGTGGAAAAAACGGCGCCGCTACCCGTAGATAACGACGAACCGGCTCGGGTCGCCGAAGCGGTTGCCCGTCTGCACCTCTCCCATGTGGTTATAACCAGTCCGACCCGCGATGATCTGCAAGATGGAGGGGCATCGCTCTACTCCGCCACAGTCTCTGCCATCCGCACCTCCTCATCGGCAACCAGGATTGAACTGCTTATTCCGGATTTCCAGGGGGCTGCATCAAGCCTTGCAACGGTTGTCGCGGCGCGCCCGGATATCATCGCCCATAATGTCGAAACGGTGCCGCGCCTCTACCATATCCGGAGTGGCGCTGATTATCCTCGCTCGCTCGAACTGCTGCGGCTCTGCGCCCTGACGGCTACGGAAATAAAGACCAAATCAGGTATAATGTTGGGGATGGGTGAGATTCAAGAGGAGGTATTACAGGTACTTAAAGACTTACGCAGTACTGGGTGCTCTTATTTAAGTATCGGCCAGTATCTGGCGCCGAGTCGGCAGCATTACCAGGTTCGGGAGTACATCGCGCCTGAGAGGTTTGAATCACTACGAGAGGCGGCATTGGATATGGGGTTCAGCCACGTTGAGAGTGGTCCGTATGTACGCAGTTCGTATCACGCCGGAAGCTATACTTCTTAAATTATTCGTACCTTAGCGCATCAATCGGATTGAGACCGGCCGCTTTTTTTGCAGGGTAAAAACCGAAAAAAATACCGATCG
>CAYQMO010000205.1:0-6974 GCA_964418315.1 uncultured Geobacter sp.
AGAATGAGGGACATTCTATTTCTCTAATGACACATTTTCTCCTGTCACATTTTCTCCTTGTAGTATTTTTCCACTCTGGCATAATTCACAGTAGCAATCAAAATTATACTAATTTAAGGATAGACCCTAAAGGTTTTCAAAACCTTTAGGGTCTGTAAAATGTCATCTTTAAAGCAAAATGGAATTAGGAGAGGACTCGTGGAGATACTTATGCAAAAGATCTTTATCGCCGGATGCGGATACATTGGCGAAAGAATAGCGCGTTTGTATATGGAATCCGGAGCAGGGATAACCTGCATGGTCAGATCCCCGGAGCATGCCGCTCAGCTTGAGTCCGCCGGTTTTTCCACCGTTGTCACCACTCTGGATGATGCGGCAACCCTGCCAACGCTTAACCTGTCTGGCGCGACCCTTTTCTATCTCGTTCCGCCACCAGGAGGGGGCGTTGCCGACAGTCGTGCCAGAAATTTTGTCACACGAATTACTGGCACCGAAAGACCGGCAAAGATCATCTATATGAGCGCGACTTCGGTTTACAGCGATGTCGAATCAGGCGTGGTCACGGAAGGTTCGGCAACTTCTCCCGACTCGGCGATGGGCAAACGCCGCCTGGATGCCGAAAACGCTTTTCTGGAATATGGTGCCGCCAACGATGTGCCGATCATTATCCTGCGTGTCAGTGGCATTTATGGTCCGGGTCGCCTGCCGTTGATGCAGATCAGTCAGGGGCAACCGCTTCTGAATGAAGATGAGTCCGGCCCAAGTAACAGAATTCATGCAGATGACCTCGCCGCTGTCTGCATTGCTGCCGCCGAGCGTGGGAGCGATGGCGACATATTTAATGTCTCTGACGGGAAGCCCTCAAGCATGACATCCTATTTCAATGCTTGTGCGGATGTTCTGGGGTTGCCGCGCCAACCCCAGGTGACTCTTGATGAGGCTCGCCAGGTCATGTCGCCACTGATGTTTTCTTACGTTCGTCAGTCACGGATTGTAGACAATCGAAGAATGCTGACTCTTCTTGGCATACGGCTCCGCTATGAGAACCTTGCTGAAGGGCTTGCCGTCTCAGTTATGACTTGTTATCAACCGTGAATAAGGTTATTATATTCAGGCAACGAAATGATTGCGAGGGTTCCAACGAATCCTCATCTGCCCTGGCAACTGTCCCTCCTGGTTGCCGGGGTTTTTTTAGTCAACGACGGGGTTACGGTTGACGCACCGGGATGGTTATGTTTTAATCACGCCGTGGAAACAGTTGCCTACATAGCCCTTGGCTCCAACCTTGGAGATCGGGAACTCAATCTGTTACGTGCCGTAGCTGAAGTAGGAAAGCTGCCGGAGAGCAGGATAACGGCTCTTTCTTCATTCTATGAGACATCACCGGTCAGCGCCGTATCACAGAATACCTTTTACAATGCGGTACTCAGTCTCTCGACCCGGCTTGACGCCCGTACCCTGCTGGGCAGAATGCTTCGGATTGAAGATGAAACCTTCAGGCGCGTTCGGACACTCTCTCAGGGGCCACGCAGCATTGACCTGGATCTTCTGTTTTACGGTGACAATATAATAACTGACGAATCTATTGTCGTTCCACACCCTCGTCTCACGGAACGCCGCTTCGTCCTGCAACCTCTCTGTGACATTGCGCCGGAAATGATGCATCCGCAGACAGGAAAAAGGGTATGGGAACACCTTGCCTCGCTCAATTCGGCTGAGACGGTCATTAAATTATAATCGGGGAGTGAACATGATCAGATTATTAGTTATAGGTCTGCTGCTGTACATCGGCTATCGCATCATTCTCTCGCTTACCTCGGCAAAAAAACCTCTGGAAAAACCGGATGAAAGCCTCGGCTCCGCCGGTATAGAAACCTACAAGGATCCGGTATGCGGAGTGTATGTATCAGAGGAGAGCGCCGTCATCGGCAGGTATGACGGTCAGCGCCACTATTTTTGTTCCATGAGCTGCCTTGAAAAATATCGCGAACAGCTCGACCACTCTGAACCATCATAACCTGGAGGCAATAATGAAATTTTTTATCGACACAGCAGATGTAACTGAAATTCGTGAAGCCCACGCACTCGGCCTGGTGGACGGTGTAACAACCAACCCGTCGCTGATCGCAAAATCGGGGCGCAAATTCAAGGACGTTATCAAGGAGATCGTCTCGATCGTTGACGGCCCGATTTCCGCCGAGGTGATTTCGCTGGACGCTCCCGGAATGATAAAGGAAGGGAAAGAACTTGCAAAGATCCACAAGAACATTGTCGTCAAGCTGCCGATGACCCCTGAAGGACTCAAGGCGTGCAAGGCTCTCACCGACAAAGGGATTAAAACCAACGTAACGCTTATTTTCACCGCAATGCAGGCGTTATTGGCCGCCAAAGCGGGCGCCACATACGTCTCCCCCTTCGTCGGGCGTCTGGACGATATTTCACAGGACGGCATGGGCATCATTGAAGATATCCGTACCATCTTTGATAACTATGGCTATATGGCCGAAATCATTGTTGCCAGCGTACGCAACCCGATTCATGTTCTCGACTCGGCTCTTATCGGAGCTGATATCGCAACAATTCCCTACTCTGTCATGATTCAACTGGCCAAACACCCACTCACGGATGCCGGTATCGAAAAGTTTCTGAAAGACTGGGAGAACGTTCCAAAATAGAGTATTAAAACTATGTAGGTGCAAGGCTTAGGAACCACTTGCAACATAACGGGAGTTTATATGAATAAAACAAACTATCTGATAGGACGTCAGCCGATTCTGAACCAAAGCGGGGAGATCGTAGCCTACGAGCTTTTGTTCCGTTCTGCAGGTTCGCTGGAGACGGCAACCGTCCTTGACTCTTCACAGGCCTCGGCACAAGTGATTCTCAACACCTTATCTTCTTTCGGGCTGGAAACCATTCTGGGGTCACACCGTGGATTCATCAATCTGGAGCTTGAACTGTTGATGAGTGATGCCATCTCGCTTCTGCCAAAAGATCGGGTCGTTCTGGAGCTGCTTGAAACCTTGGAGGTAACGCCCGAACTTATCGAGCGTTGCCGGGTTCTTAAAGCAGAGGGATTCACCATCGCCCTGGACGACCACGAATTTGATCCGATCTACGAAGAGTTGTATTCCATCGTCGAAATTGTAAAGGTCGATCTGGTTCAGTCGCCAGTTGCACGCCTGGCAGAAATGGTTGAGAAATTCAAACCATATAACGTTAAATTGCTGGCCGAAAAAGTTGAGACACTCGTAGACTTCCTCCGCTGCCGTGACATGGGATTCGAACTGTTTCAGGGGTATTACTTTGCGAAGCCTTCCGTGATGGAGAAAAAAAGCTTCGATGACACCGGTGCCCATATGCTTAAGCTGATGAAGCTTTTGAATGATGACGCCGAAATTGATCCCATCGAGCAGGCCTTTCGCGGCAGTCCGGGGCTTACTTACAAGCTGCTCTTGCTGGTTAACTCGGTATCGCTCGGTATGCGGATGAAGATCCAGAATGTCCGCCATGCCTTGACAACTCTGGGGAGGAAGCAGATCCAGCGCTGGGTTCAGTTGGCTCTGTTTGCCTCAGATACCGAAAGTGGCCCGGAGAATCCGCTGATTGAAATGGCCGCTGTACGTGCGGCATTCATGGAACATTTAGTCGGTTGTCTGCCAGAGTTGAAAAACAATAAGAATGCGGTCGATGAAGCATTCATGGTAGGGATTCTTTCGCTTCTGGAAACGATATACGCTATTTCAATGTCTGAAGTTATTAAATCTCTGGATCTTTCCGATGAAGTCAGTGATGCCTTACTCGCACGGGGTGGCATATATGGTAAAATGCTGAATCTCGCGGAGCTCTTTGAACAGATGAATTTCAATGCAGCGACGCAAGAGTATTTGGCAATCGGGCTTTCGTCTGAAGATGTTATGGCTGCCCTTGTGAGTGCCTATAACTGGCGAGGTGGGCATAAGTGAAAAAACAATATACCCCGCTCTCCATACTCTTTTCCGCCTCCGAGGCAGCACCCTTTGCCAAGGAGGGGGGCCTCGGTGATGTTGTTGGCGCACTCCCCAAATACCTTGCTCGCATGGGTCATGACGTACGGGTTGTCCTGCCGCGCTACTACAGTGTGCAGCCGGAAAAGTACGGGTTAAAACTGTTGCCCGGCACGCTGGTGGTGCCGATGGGAATCATCGGCTATCAGTACTGTGGCGTCTGGGAAGGACGGCTGCCTGGATGTGACGTGCCGATCTATTTTCTGGAGCATGAAGCCTATTATGGCCGTTCCGGTCTTTATCAGCAGGATGGCGAGGGATACCTCGACAACGACAACCGTTTTGTTTTTCTTTCCAAGGCGACGCTTGAACTGTGCAAGATGCTTAACTTCACACCGGATGTGATTCATGCCCACGATTGGCACACCGGCGTAATCCCCGTACTGCTCAACACCTCGTACCTGCATGACCGCTTCGTCGGCAATGCCGCGTCACTGCTAACCCTGCACAACATGCAGTATCAGGGGAATTTTTACCCCGGTCTGATGGATGTTCTCGGTGTCGGCTGGAAACATTTCAATTATCTTGAGCTGGAAATGAACGACGAGGTAAACCTGCTGAAGGGGGGACTTTATCACGCGACCCTGCTCAATACGGTCAGCGAGGAGTATTCAAGAGAGATTCAGACCGCCGCTTTCGGCTGGGGACTTGAAGGGGCGATACAGGATCGGGCCGCAGATTTGAGCGGCATCCTGAACGGAGTTGATTACGAGGAGTGGGATCCGGCAACTGATCCATTCATAGCCCTCAATTATACATCACGCACTGTTAAAAAAGGGAAAGCGGCCTGCAAGCAGGATCTTCAGGCAGCTATGGGGCTTCCCCAACGTGATGATGTCCCGCTGTTCGGGATAGTTTCCCGTATGGTCAAGCAGAAAGGTACCGATATCCTGGCCGAGGCTATTCACCGCATCATGGAGATCGATTGTCAGTTTGTGGTGGTCGGCAACGGCGAGCCGTGGGCGCATTTCTATTTCGGTGATATTGCGGCCCTCTATCCGGAAAAGTTCGCCTGCTTTATCGGCTACAACGAAGCGCTGGCCCATAAGGTTGAAGCGGGCGCCGACTTTTTTGTCATGCCGTCCGCCTTCGAGCCGTGCGGCCTGAATCAGATGTATTCCCTCGCCTACGGCACTCCTCCGATCGTGCGCGCGACCGGCGGTCTTGCCGATAGCGTCGAAAACTTTAACGAAGCGGTCATGAGCGGCGATGGTTTCAAATTCTGGAGTCACAGTGCCACCGCGCTGTTCGACACCATCGGCTGGGCCGCCTGGACTTTTTTCAACAATCCCAAAGGACTCGCCGCGCTGCGCAAAAACGGCATGAGGAAGCGTTTTACCTGGGAGGCCGCAGCTCAAAAATATGATGAACTTTATCGGCTGGCTATTCTGCGTCGGAGGGGTGGGGAATATTATCGGAATCGGTTTGAATAAACCATGGAGTGAAGTAACAAGCATAATTAGTTTTTGAGGAGTAATTGGTGTCAGAAACAGGGGGACTAAAAAAAATCCGCATTTTCCTGGAGATGATCAAATTTTCTCATACTATTTTCGCCCTGCCGTTCGCTTTGACCGGAGCTTTGCTGGCTGCCGGAGGACTCCCCACGCTTCATCAGACTTTTTGGATCATCATGGCAATGGTCGGTGCCCGTACCGCCGCGATGGCGATGAACCGGCTTATTGATGCCGAAATTGATGCCCGTAATCCACGAACAGCAACCCGGGCAATCCCGGCGGGTCTTGTCAGTCGGGGGCTGACGCTCTGTTTCATTGTTGCCTCGACCGCTTTAATGCTGCTTGCCGCGCAGATGCTGAATCCGCTCTGCCTGAAACTTGCTCCGATCGCCATATTTTTTCTGCTGCTCTACTCCTACTGCAAGCGTTTCACTGCCCTCGCTCATGTTGTCCTCGGCATCTGCCTGGCCGCGGCGCCAATCGGCGCCTGGGTGGCTATTCGCGGCACAATTGATCCACCGGCGCTGGTTCTGGGAGCGGTGGTGCTGTTCTGGGTTGCAGGGTTTGACATTTTGTACGCACTGCAGGATCTTGACTTTGACCGGTCGACAGGATTGCACTCCATTCCGGTTCTGCTTGGCGTTACTGGATCAATACGGACGGCCCGGATTTTTCATACGATCATGATTGCACTTCTTTTTACTCTCTACAATTTCATGCATCTTGGGACGTTTTTTTTACTCGGCATTCTTGCCGTGATAGCAATGTTGACGTACGAGCACTGGCTGCTGCGTAACGGCGATCTGACCAAGCTGGACGCGGCGTTTTTTAACATGAATGGCTACATCAGCGTTACCATTGTGATGTTTACAGCCGCTGATGTCCTGACGAGGTAACTGCTAATGGCACAGAAACATATTTTTGTTGCACTGACCGGAGCTTCCGGCTCGATGTATGGACTTCGCCTGGCAGAACAGCTCTGCCTGGCTGGCTTTCAGATCACATTCAGTGCCAGTTGCAGCGGCACTGCGGTCTGCCGGGAAGAGACCGGTCTCGATCTTTCCGGTGATCTGGATAAAGCGCTTCAGCGTCTGTATAACCACCTTGAAATCGATTCCGGCATTCGCCTTGTGCATCCTGATGATCTCTTCTGCGCTGCCGCCAGCGGCTCTTCCGCGCCGGATGCAATGGTAGTCTCTCCCTGCAGCATGGGAACACTGGCTCGTATCGCCGCAGGCACGTCGGGCAACCTGATTGAGCGGAGTGCCGATGTAATGCTCAAGGAGCGGCGACCGCTGCTGCTGGTGCCGCGCGAAACGCCACTCTCCGATATCCATCTGGAGAATATGCTGAAGCTTTCCCGCGCCGGGGCACGAATCATACCGGCGATGCCGGCCTTCTACGGAAGACCTGAATCAGTGCTGGATCTGGTGGACTTTATGGTAGGAAAAATTATGGATCAACTCGGAATCGA
>CAYQMO010000206.1:0-6958 GCA_964418315.1 uncultured Geobacter sp.
CTTAAGCCGTTGATTTCTCTGTGTTCTCCGTTTCTCCGTGTTATTTAACTGCCGTTTTTAGGTTAAAACTTTACTGAACATAAAAAATTCAACTTATTGCTGTTCCTGTAATCTTCCCAGCTTGAATTCTGTCCACTGACTCCTCTTGAGTAAGTCAGAAAGTAATCCGTATTAATTGGCGCAATATGCCCCAAAATGCCTGAAGTTATCCAGCTTGCGCTTTCGGATGAGACTCCAACCAGATCCCTTGTTTTCGACGAATTAAAATAGTTCTCATAATTAAAAGAGGAAGATATCTTTAAAGCATCAGCTAAAAGAGGAAGCCTGAGTTCAAAAATCGCGCGGTAGCCGTAATCACCGTCAGCAAATGTATATGATGACGGCAACCTGTCCCGAGTGTACTGACCGTATAGCCCCACAAGGTATTCAAAACCGTAATTTGCTATCTTGACATTCTGTCTTCTGTAGTAATTTGACATTAGAAGAGTAAAATCAGGCTTGACCCCTTCCCTGATCGTTCCTTTGACAGGAAAAGTAGTAGTCCAGGTCGTATCTCTTTTTCTCATTCCATCAAAGAAGCCCTCAACCCCTCTCGAAACGGAAAAGCCGAGGGAATTCCATCCACCAAAACTATCAACAGACTCGATATCGGTTCCGATAGCGAAAACATGCGTGGCATCTTCCTTATCAAAAATAGCATCCCCACTTGAAGTCAGAATAGTTTTCGAGGTTACGTCCTTAAAATCATAGAGAAGGTTCCCGGTGACAATAACATTATTTTTTACCATCAGCGGGTGCTTGTAATTAACCGACAGGTTGGTGCCGTTACCACTTGAGCGCAAATTGCTGGAGATATAATCTTTGTCTACCTCGTAATCGTTATATCCTCCGGATAAAGAGAGAAGTCCCCCCTGGTTGTTGATTAATCTTTTGTACGACAACGAGAACGCATGACTGAGTGTTGTATCCATCGACGTACGAACGTGCAGATTCAAAATATCACCGTATCCGGTTACATTGACAACGTTGTACAAACCGCCAATGCGCTCTCTGCCGGAATATCTGCTGCCAAAGTTGTCGACATAAATCTCTGATGGATTTACCGCTTTTTCGTTAAGCTGAATATACAAATCAACAAGGTCGTTTCTGTCGGTTCTTTTAATCTCTACAACCGCAAAAAAAGTAGGCATGAGACTGAACGATTTAAGACGCTCGGCAAGCTCAAAGGTATTAAGTGGTTTGTCCTGCAGCGGCTTTAAGAACCGTGAAAAAAGTTTCTCATTGTACTCCTCGGCATTTTTTATAATCAGTTTGCCTATCCTCGGTTCAACACATTGAAAAATAATTTTTCCGCCAGTCACCGTTTGCGGAGGTATAAAACAGTAACTGGTTCCATACCCTTTTTTTTCATAGAGTTTTGTGATGATATCAGCCAGCCTTTGCAACTGGGAGATAGTCATTTTTTCACCGATAAAAGGTGTTATGATGGCTTCAATTTCACTCTTGACGAGCAGTGTAGAGCCCTGCAGGGTAAAGGTAGTGAAGGAGATAATTGCATCGGATACAGCGTCAACATCTTTTTTTTCAGCTTCTATACTGATTTTTGGTGGTTTTTTGTCACGTTCATCCATGAGCTGTGATGGTAGAGGTTTCAACGACTTCATAAACTCACTTGCCGTTGGATCATTTCTTTCCTGCGCAGTCGGAACAGGCGGAGTGGCAGCATTGCCAACAGCGACCATATAAGGCAACAGGCAAACTGCTGCAATAAAAAGGGTTTTCATCTTACCAGTCGACTGAATGCAATACATACGATTATTCCGATGTCAGACTAATGGTGCCGCTTTTATAAACAGCCTCGCCAGTCGCCTTGTTATAGTCGAATCTTATGTCTGATCCCTTGTAATAAGCATATCCATACAAGCTCGATGAGAGTTTGCTCCCCGAATTAAAAGACGACAGTTTATACAGATAATCCTGTTCAGAGAGAGAATTATAATATCTGGTTTCGGAGACGCCAAAACCAGATAGTGTTGTCAATTCGGTACCCTCAATTATCTGCCCGTTAAGTATTACGCTTGCATTGTCAATAAACTGACTCCCACTTGCCTTTTTTGCGGCATCCTGGGATCGCTCATAGTTAAGACTCAGTTTTCTGGAAATATTACTGGCTGCCGGGGTTCCTGCGCCAGAAAGAAAAATATTCATCCGGTTCTTATCATTGATGGTTGCTGCCGGGGTGATTCTGCCATTTGAAAACGAATCGAGCAGAAGCGATTTCCACATCGGCGAGATAACTGCCATGTTTTTTACAGCAAAAACGAGTGAACCGTCAGCTCCCTGGCTGTAAGAGATTTCACCATTAAATGAAGTTGTGTCATTTGTCACATTGACAAATGACATCGTATTACTGCTGATCTCAATATTTCCACTTAACTGCGAGTTAAAAATCTGGGATCTGAAGTTTGTGAGAGATATCGATATTTTGGTTGGTTGCTTAGCCAGGCATGTGACAGTCCCCTGATATCCGCTTGTCGAATTTGCGCAGAATTCAGATCCGAAAACATCGGAGCAATTTATAGCCAAAGAAGTATCGGCAGCAGTGGCGCAAGGATTTACTGATGCTGCCGCAACGCTTTTTGAAGTACTCTTGCCAAAATTTTCTGATGCTCGGGCAACAATTTTTGGTAGTGCAGTGCCGGATGGAACTGTTTTTATATTGAAACCTAGTAATTCGGCTATGCCTCCGTCCGATGCTTTGGCAAGAAGGTAGCTACGCACCGTTGAACTGGTCAGATCAGCCGGTTGTCCACTTTTGTTTGACGGAACCAGCGCCGGCACGCTGCTGATTACATTAGCGGTTGCCGCGCTGCTTATTGTGTTTGTCGCTCCGGCAATATTGGATGAGGCGTTGACAGATGCTATAGAGGCTTTGATGGAGTTGTTTAATTGCCCCTCCAGGCTTTTCATGGTCGCGGCTGAATCAACCGAAGTCTGCTGAACTGATTGGGAAAGGGCTACAATCGAATTGACGCTGTTCTGTACCGAAACAGACAGAACCGAGGCCTGCGCGACTTTCGTGGCATCAGAACCTGCTGCGGACGTGAGAAGTGTTGAAATATCATTGAATTTGGCGCCTGGAACTGCCAAAGACGTTGCAAGCGAACTAGACCCCAGAATGTTGTTCTTCTCAAGCTGAGTTATCACTAGATCAAGCGTCAAAGCCTTCGCAGCATTTGAATTACTGCCTGCATTGGCAATACAGTCGACAGCAAGTATGGTGTTTTTGCCGTTTGCATCCATCCCTGCGGCTGCGGCAACACTGTTCAGGGCATCGTCAATCATAGTCTGTGTGACAGCCGAACCGGTCGCTGATGCCTTAATAGTTGCGGTATTCATCACCAAGGTGGTAAGCGGTGTCATAACCTTGGCTTCAATAGGAGCAACTGACACAATATTTCCCTGAGATTCATTGGTAGAAGTGTTTATCCCTCCAATAGAAACAAGTTTATACGCCGGGTTAGCAGAGGCGCTGAATAATGACTCCGGCACTCCGGTGAATGAAAAGGTTCCCTTTTCATCTGTCGATGCATCAGCCTTATATTTTGCATTCTGACTGACAGTGGCAACATCGACAATATAACCAATCGGAACTATATAAACCGTTGCACCCTTGATGTAGCCATTAATCACCTGCCCGCTCATGACCGGGGTGACCGGGGTGCCACCACCGCCACCGCCTCCTCCACATGACGCAATAAATAAAACCGACAAAACAATTAAAGCAAACCGTGCCATCTTCATAATGGTCTCCTGTATCAAGTTAAACGGGATACACCCTGTTAACGAGGTAATTAAACGATATTGGAAAAGTTGTTAAGTGAAAGCTGGTGCAGATAAATATAATAGAGTTCCTGAGAGCTTATAAGCTCTTTCAGGTCATTATACGAAATAGACGACAACCTGGTGAAATCAACCTGCTGAAGACCTGTGAAATCGAATTGCTGACCGTTTTTTGTCACGGTTATATCGACAGAAGTCAAAAGCCCGAGCTCTTTCAGTCTCCCTCCAAACATGCACGCATTATTTAGAGCAGTCGCATAGATGTTTGCAAAATTGGCAGCGTATTGACCAAACTCAGTAAAGGAACCTTCCGAATCCGCAAAAATCTCACGACCTCCGGTATCGCCAACACCAGGATATTGCCTGTCGAGACAGAAAATAATATCTCCGGTGGTATCAGCCAAACCGGCAAAAGGATAAGTTCTTACAACAAAGGGGATATGAGTCCCAGCCCTCCAGTTGGCCTGCTCGTCAACAAAAGAGTTACGGCCATGCCCCAGCACGGCAATCATGATTGGAACATCGTGGCTTGTAAAAACAATGGGATAATCTTTTACCAGTACAGGTAATTCATCAATCAGAGCAGGCATTACCGATTCGTTACTGACAAAACCGTAGTCCTTAACAGGAAGAACCTTCAACCCTGAATCCAATTTTTTGTCCAATGCAACTATCTCTTTAAAGAATGCCGGGTACATTACTGGGGTTCCTCATCTGAATATTCTGGCTTATCCCGTTCACACACTGCGTGTGAACGGGAATCTGTCGGGCGGGTCTAGTTATTTTCCACTGAAAAACTGAAACAGACCCTGGAAGAAACCTTTGCTTCCCTGGCTGTCCTGCAAACTCAGAATACTTGTTTCCACCTGATTGAGTTTGTCGTTGATCGTGTTTGAAGCGCTGAATGCAGGCTGACCATTTTTCAAGCCAATAATTGAATTAACATTAGTCGTATTGGTAGCAACAGCGGCATTAGCCTTGGTGGTTGCGTCAGTTGCAGCAGCAGCAATCGCATTGCTCTGGGCTGTGTTGGCTTTGGTGGTTGCATCTGCGGCGGCGGTGGTAATTGCTGCTGTTTTGGCGTTATCCGCATATTCCTGGGTTGCCACTGTTTTACCACCCAGCGTGGCACCAGTGCCTGCTACGACTGAGCCGGCTGTCAGTGCGCCGGTTACATTCAGCGAGGCAAAAGTTGCTGATTGGCCGTTGAATACAGTTCCGAGGTCACCGGCAGTTGTCGTGCCAAGTTTGACAGAACTGTTCAGGGTGGCAGTCGCTGCTGAAGTGTCGGCAACTTTTGCAAGGTTGGTGGTCAGGGTTCCTTCTGCTGCGGTGGCACGAGTCTTTTCAGCATCCGTGTAACCCTTGGCGTTGTTCTCTGCTGTGGTGGCGTAACCAGCAGCGGTGAGTTCTGCAGCGGTTTTGGCAGATGCTATACGATCCTTGACGGTGTTGCCGACAGTACCGTCAACTGTAGCGTCACCGATCTTGGCGTTTGTGGCGGTAGTTACTACGGTATCAGCAGCAACATAGCGATCCTTGACGGTGTTACCGGCAGTACCGTCAACTGTAGCGTCACCGATCTTGGCGTTTGTGGCGGTAGTTACTACGGTATCAGCAGCAACATAGCGATCCTTGACGGTGTTACCGGCAGTACCGTCAACTGTAGCGTCACCGATCTTGGCGTTAGTGGCAGTAGTTACTACGGTATCAGCAGCAACATAGCGATCCTTAACGCTGTTACCGGCAGTACCGTCAACTGTAGCGTCTCCGATCTTGGCGTTAGTGGCAGCTGCCGCACTGTTCAGGATTGAGCCAGATGTGGCTGCAGAAGCAACGAGGTTGGAAAGTGAGCTGCCGGTTCCACCGGCGTCAACGGTCACGGTATTAGCCAGAACTGCAGTGGTTCCTGAAGTGTTAGCAACCTTCGCAAGGTTGGCAACAAGTGCAGTCAAATTGGTTCCGGTTCCCGAGTTTGTAAAGAAAGTATCAGGCGCAATTCCAGCGGTAATTCTCACACCACTGCTCTCAAATCCGTTTATACCTTGGCTGCCATTTGCAATACGCGAAATGTAGTCTGCAACTGTATGTGTTGAATCAAATCCAATACCTAACTTGGACTCGAGAGAATCAATCCTGCTGTTAACCGAGGTAAAAGTGTTTTTATTAAAGTAGTTAATTTTGTCACCTGTACCAGCAAGATCGCCGGTAGCAATCAGCCCGGAAGTAGTTGTCTGGTAGGCTAGATCAGCCGTCATGTTTAAATTAACATATTTATTGGAAATATCTGATTCAACAATCTGGTGTCCGTTAGCAGGAGTTGTTATGTACAGAGATCCGTCAGCATCTCCTGTAAAATTTCCAAGATTCAAATTAATTTTGCTTGAGGTAGAAACAGTGCTGTCTTTCCAGTCTACGTTTAATACTCCGCCCAATGCGCCAATCTTTCCGTGCGCTGTAAGGTCGAAGGACTTGGCTTTCAACATACTGTTAGCTGAGGAGGCAGTAATATAATTGGATCCTGTGGTCAAAGTGGCGATGGATATGTTATTCAGATACTGATCCGTGCCAGAGCCATTTGCAAGCGTATTGGAAGCTATTTTGCCGGCAATATCTATATTTCCGAGAGTTGTCGACACTGCAACCGACTTGGTATTTGCTGTAGCCTCATCAGCTGCAACAACAATGAGATTGTTAACAGACAGTGCTTTATCATTCACAAGTGTAATATTGCCGGTAGCGGAGGAACTATTGACAGTGTCAACGTCGAGCTGATCCAAGGTTACCGCTCCGCCGCCGGTGAAGGCTATTGATGGAGCAGAAACAAGTCCACTGTCGCTGATACTGCCGCCGGCGGTGACTACTAGAGCAACGCCAACCGTTGAAGCACCTAGATCAATGCCATTTGTGTCATTTAAGGTAACTGTAGTACCGACTGCCTTGATTGTCCCGAAATTATTACCTTGATCAAGAGTAATAACATTGGCTCCGGCATTCAGGTCGGTCGTTCCGGTTACAGTGAGAGCAGTGCCAGCAGTCTGCGTTATCGCTCCACCGTTCGAGGTAGCGACCAGGTTACCACCGACTGTGCCTGTACCAAGATTCAAAGCGCCGG
>CAYQMO010000207.1:0-6871 GCA_964418315.1 uncultured Geobacter sp.
ACTTAATATTAGGATAGTTATGGATTTGAAAAATAGAAACGTTGGGACGCTAGTGCGCTACATTATCCTTTTCGGCACTGGCCTTGGCGTGATCACCGTAAATACGAGGTGTGGCGGTCATGTACAGGCGCTTGGTGGCGCGGATGAAGGCGGTATCGTGGACTTTAACAAAGGCGCTTTCGTCGTCGCTGTCAAAAGTCGCGCCAGTTGTGCGATGTGCCTCGTCGCAAACGATCAGATCAAAATCGGCCAAACTATATTCCTTCTGAGCGCGACTGATAACTTCAATGGAATGGTAGGTGCTGAAGACTACGCTGATATGCAGCGGATCATGACGTTTGGCCATTTCCGCTGCCAGTCGGTCTGAATGAGTGGTGGCGGGGTAGCGTAATTCGTGGGTGAATGTTTGTACGGTATCGTCGTCTTTCTTGCGCTTTTTGCCGACATCGCTGTCTGAACAAACGGCAAAGCTGTGCAGCGGAGTCACGCTTTCCTGAGTCCATTCGGTGAGGCTTTGCGACAACAGCGAGAGACTGGGCACCAGAAACAGAACACGCTTACCCGCTCCTGCCAGGCTTTCGGCAATCTTCAGACTGGTGAAGGTCTTGCCGGTTCCGCAAGCCATGATGAGTTTGCCACGGTCAGAGTCTGCAAGGCCGTTTTTTACGGCGGCAAGAGCGCTGGTCTGGTGCGGGCGCAACTGTTTCTTATCTTTCAATACTACGGGACATTTTGGCTGATACCGGCTCCAGTCAATCTGACTGGTTTCCAGATCATGCAAATCAATCTTGCTGACCGGTGGTTGCTGATCGCAGAGAGCGTCCTCAGCGTGTTCGCTCCAGTTGTTGGTGGTCGTAATGATAATGCGATAGCTGAAGCACGTTTTACCTGAAGCTGTAAAGAAGCTGTCGATGTCACTCTTTTGCACTCGGTAATCTTCCGAGTAAAACTTGCACTGGATGGCATGAAACTCGCCAGTGCCATTAGTCCTGGCCACCAGATCAATACCGGTATCGCGTCCGTCCAATCCTTGTGCCAACGCCCAGTCACCGTATGTCCAGACGTCGCTGTACAAATCACGGTAGATGGCTTCGTTGCGCAGATAGGTGCAGATCAGCTCTTCAAAATAGGTACCTTTTTCGCGCTCGGTAACAGCGGCGGCGCGGAAGCTGTCCAGCAGAGTTTTTAGTGTTGGCATTGAGTGAGTGTTCCTTTGGAGCTGGCTTCGTAGTGAAATCGCTGAAAAAAAGTAACGAGACCTACTGGACTAAAAAAATATTCCTACAATTACTATGCGTCATGTTCTATACGGCACACTAGATCGTCGCACTTTAACATTTGGCAATTCGCAAGTGATAAGGTACTCGCGAATACTGCACGAACACATCCGGTGTCAAACCTACACATTTTACTTTGTCAAGAGTGTAGGTTTGACACCATTAGCCTCGCACATTCACACCACGCAGTCTTATCACCGTACCGTTTCACCTAATCAAACCTCATCCCAAACAACCCGCCATCCTCAGTAGCATCCGTAATCCGCAATGGCAGCACAAAATCATTAAGATCGAATCCCGCCTCTGTCTCCTTGAAAGCATCATCCTCATTCATCGTCACGATATACTGAAAACCCAGCTCCGCCGCAGTCTCCGCGCCCACTCGGAGGGCACTGATTACCTGCCGCCCGTCAACCCCATCGAACAAGTGGCTGTCGTGAACCAGAAAGTCGGGGCCGAAGCCACGCTTGGCGCACAGACGCATGAGCATCATGTCAAAGCAGAATATCTGCATGTTTTTGATCCCCTTGCTGCGGGAACCCTGCATCGGGAATTTGAACAACGGACCGTTTGACGATTCATCGATCAGGATACTGCCTGCGGACTCGTAAAGATGCCGCGAGGTCTCCTCGAAAGCCAGAATCACCTCGTTGAGCCGTTCTCTTTCCTCGGCAAAATCCCGGCGCAGGCGAAGGACGAGGAGGTTCCGCTCAATCTCCAGTTCCGTCTTTGTCCCTTCCAGCTTTTCCGCCGACTCAAAGCGCTGTCGCAACGATTCCACATCGGCCTCGATCCGGGCTACCTCTCCCTGAAGCCGGGTAAAGTGATCCAAGGCGCCGTGGCTCTTGAGAATCCCCATGATTTCCGCACGCCGTTCGTCCAGCCGTGCCTGCTGCTGCTTGCGAAGCTCTACACGCGCCTTCGCTGTTTCCAGTTCGCTGGAGAGGTAATCGCGACGATTACGAACTACCGACTCGTGGAAATTCTTTACGTCGTCGTAGCGTTTTCTAACGACACCGGGGAGGACCACACCGGCTTCCTTGTAGACCGCCTCCAGATCGTCAAGTGACGGCGGCTCTTCGGAAACCAGCGCTTCTTCGATATCATGAATCGCGGATAGATCCAGAGTGTTGCCGTTTGCCAGATCATTTATCTCACGGGTATAGCGTGACGCCTCGTTTTCAAGCTCGCGATATTCGGGAAGAACTCGAAAACTTTCGACCTCTTCCCGTAGTTTTTTGAGACGGGCATCCGCCACCGTGAGTTGCGTACGGAGATCCGCCGCTTTACCGATGATGCTTCCGAACGCCCCGTCGCCAGCGGCCTTTTTCAACTCCTTCAAAGTTTTTTCACGGTCTCGAACGAGTTGCCAATCACGCGCAATCCGCCAATCGAGACCCATCAAGTACATCAAGGAGATCTGAAAATCGCCTGGTTGCTGCATTGTGACCTGCTTCTCAGGGGTGGTAAATGCCCCGCCGAGCTGCCGCCTCGCAAAATAGGAAAGAATGGACCGAGGTTTCGGCGTTCTTCCCTCCCCGTCACCTCCTTGAACATCGAGAGCGAACATCTTTTCGCCGAGAAGGCCAACCCATTCGCTGTTGCTGATCCGGGCTTTGCCTGATTGAAACGTTTTACCCGTGACATTGAGCTTCGACTTGTTTGCGCTGCACCTCTCCACGCTGGTCCACGATCCGGCAAGATCAAACTCCATACCGAACGTCGATTCAATCAATGCTTTTGAGTTAAACAGCGAATTGTCATCGGCTTTTGCCCCGGTGAGAAAATGGATGATTTCAATCAGACTGGTCTTTCCGGCACGGTTGCGTGTCTGCTTGCTGGTAGCGCCAGCGCTTTTTTCCGCCAGCAACACGTTGAGTCCCGGCTTGAAGTCAAGATTTTTGAAAGTCGGCAGGGTGCTGTAGATTCTGTGGATCATTGGGACTCCCTTGAAACGAGGCCATTGCTCAGGCAGATGGCGCCGATAACATACAGCAGATCAAGAGCCAGGACAAACCACTCATAGCTGATACGAGGTACGGCGTTGGGATTTGATACGCAGCCCCGATGGAACTCCTCCCAAAGAGCGGAGACCGTTTTGGGGCGATCCAGGCATTTCAAAACCTGCGCACCAACCGTAAGCAGGGCTCTGTCCTGATGCAGGTGTTTAGAAGGCAGTATCATTGGCTCAGCCTGGGAGGTTCTTCGAAGATTTCGCAGCTATCGAACAAATAGGCTAACACCGCAAGAACTGCAACTTTGTGCCTTGGTGAAACCTTGGCGGTCCCACCAGCCCATACCTCAAGCCGCCCGAAGATCTCATCGGGATGCAGGCTGGGTGTCTGGTCCCGCAATTCCGCGTAACGGCTCTTGAACGCGGCGGCAATCTGGATGCCATAGGTCGGATTTTTCCATCCATTGAAGAATGCCTTCACCAGCGGGGCTTTCTCCATGCCAACCTTGAGAAAGCTGACAACAGCGGGCGAAAGCAGGTTGTATTCAATCTTGCCGAAGGGAACTTCCTTGGGCTCACCTGTGGTTGGTTCCTGTGCTGTGGTGATATGGGTCAGAACAGCTTTCAGATCGTCAAAACCAAGGTTCACCTTGTCGGAGGTTGACATTGCAGAGCCGTACCACGACTCCAAGGCTTCAATATCCAGCTTTCTGAACTCGATAAGCAATTCCTCATAGCCCGAGTGTGTGACGGTTATGTGTGGATTGGCTTGGCTGAGGCGAAGCAGCTCCTCAATGACGTGCGGCGGCAGGCGACCATCGTGGCTGTTGTGCACAAACACCCAGACATCGAAATGCTCTTCCCAGTGTTCCATTGCCCCGGTAAAATCTTCGTTGATTTTGGCAATAGCGTCACTGGCGCTCATTTCGTTAGGTGCGTAGACCTGGAACAAGGTCCGCTTGGATGGCAGATAGCCATCGTTCTTACGATCCCCGACGTTGCCCCACGGACGGCAGGCCATGAAATCACCGGGGTAACGTTTGGCCATCAATCTTTCAAACAGCCGCTGAAAGGCATCCCCTCTCGATTCCAGAAAATCAATCCTGAAATCCTTTTCATAGTTGATCTGCTGGACTCGATCCATGGTGTATCAACCTTCAGCAACGTATTGATTAAGCTTAATTGTGTATAACACGGTCACGCGAGGTAACAAAGTGATTTTGTTTAGTGTGTGAATAGTTATCGTCCTTCTGATAAAAAACGAGGTGGCCCCTAGGAGTGCCAGGGCCACCATACAATAATTCAGAGTCAACTATTTTTCACCAGCCCCATACCGTTCAACCCTCTCCCTCACAACCAAATCATCCTCATCCTCAAAGTGACATCAGCCTGCACGAACACTCATCATACCCGAAGAATTCCGCGGACAGTATATTTAACCCCAAGTCAACCATTTCCTGCTGAACACATCGACTCCCCCATCCGTCCAATCGCCCAAATTTCAACCACCCACCCATTCATATATTCACCCGTTGCAACATTTCAATTGCGCTGACATCCATCTTTGAAAAAGCGAACCATTTCTTCCCCAAGTCTTTCAGCGATGCGCCAATGTGATAAATGTCATCATCGATAATAAGAAAACGGTCGTGCGAAGATTTGAACGTTTGCACTTCGATCTCGGGGTATTGCCGGTTTAATTTTTCGATATCTAAGGCTAAAGCCTTGCTGATGCTATTTGTCAGGATCTGGGTGGTTACCTCTGCTTCTCTCTTGGAAAACAGAGTCAACACGCTTTCATCCACGTAGTTGTCGATCAGAATAATCCGCTGTGTAGCGGAACGAATCAGGTCGCAGACAAAGGCGTAAGCATCGAAGATTTGTCCATCAAAAAAAATGCCTTGCTTTGGTTTGATACTCTTGTCTTCAAGTGCGTTGAAAAGCTGCTCAAATTTTTCATCGACTTTGATTTCATGCACCAGTTGACGTTTTTCGATACTCTCCAGTCGCATAAAGAGGTCGGCGTTGTTCGTCAGAAACTGACGCATTTTCACGAAAGCGTCGATAATTTGAATACTGGTTTGTACGGCTGTTTCACTGCGCAAGACGGCTGACAACATCGCAACACCTTGTTCGTTAAAAGCATAGGGGAACACGCTGGAATGTTTCAGATTTCTGAACCGGTCACAATTTGTGACCAGTTGATCGGCTTCTGATCGCGTGAGTTGAAAACGGAATTGTTCAGGAAACCTGGCAATGTTTCTTTTGACGGCCTGGTTCAGGACTTTGGTCTCTACACCGTACAATTCCGCCAGATCGCGATCTAATATCACCTGAACTCCACGGATGGTGAAAATCCGCTTCTCAATTTTCACCACCTGAACTAATTCACTCATATCTTCACCTTCTGCAACATTTCAATTCCGCTGACATTCACAAGTGTAATTGAGGTCTGATTTCCGAACGTTCGGAAATGACTTAACTATCTGATATTACATAAAACCACCCTCTGAAAATCACCTTTTTTATGCTGACACTGCTACTGGTACCTTTAATTTATGTGTCTTTTCCAGCAACATGCTGCGCATTTTTACTATTGTCTGGTTCAGCGACACTTTTTGACAATTGGTCAAGGTTGCACTGTCCAATGTATAGATCCGGTCATAAAACTGATCCACGAATGTCAGATCTACCGGAGCATCCAGCAGTTTTGGCTTTGCAGTTTTTTTTCTTAATTCACCTACGGTAAGCCCGCTCTCCTTGTATTTGGTGTAGAGCGCCGTCATCTTTTCCGGAGTTTTTTGACGGGCTATAAGGGCAAGTATAATCCGTCCTGCCTTGGGCTCATTGCGGCAATCATTCTTCACATCATCGGGCAATTTATTAAGAGAGAGAATTTCGGAAAGAGTTGAATCGGATTTGCCAAGAACAAAAGCCAGATCACCCAGCGTGTACTCATGTTGTGCCCGCAGTTTTTCAATCGCCTCGGCTTCCTCAATGGCTGTCAGGTTTTCACGCAGCAGGTTTTCCACTATGGAAAGCTCCGCTGGATCGCCATCAGTAAACACCGCCGGAATCGTCAGACATCCAGCCAGCTTTTAAGCCTGATAACGCCGCTCACCGGAAACCAGCAACAATGCACCGTCCGCACCCTGCCGCACCAGAACCGGCTGCAACACGCCATGCTTTTCAATCGAAGCTTTTAACTCCGCCAATGCCTGTTCATCAAAATACTTGCGCGGCTGGTCAGGATCGGGCTGCACATTCGCAATGTTCAGGTCATACAGTTTACCCTTTTCGTAGGTGACTGGTGTAGTATCCGCCATGACATATCTCCTGTGAAGCCAAGTATTCAAAAACGTGGCAATAGTATTCAAAAATTAAAACATTAGCAATCTGAAAAGACATCTGAAAAGACATCTGAAAAGAGCGTGCTTGTGAATATGGTTGGCAAGGTTGGTCGCCTCGTAATAAACGATGAAGTCGTTTGCCAGAACTGTAAACAGCCATCGGTTGTTATTCACGGCGTATTGCAGAAACCAAAGCAAGCAACTACGTTCGATTGATTCTTGGCGAATAGCAGTTGCAAAGCAAAATTGATCTTCGAAGCGGTATAACCCATACCCTTCGGAAAGAGGCG
>CAYQMO010000208.1:0-6810 GCA_964418315.1 uncultured Geobacter sp.
AGACCTCCTATTGAGTGCTGTACTGTGCAGTCTGATTTTCACTGTTGAAATATCTACAGAACATAACAGTTGCCTGCTGGAAGTACAATGCTTATCCTGCATGCGAATCAGGGCACCGAAGGTATTGCCTACCCGAACAGACATCTCCATCTGAACTGTTTATCTGCACTGTAACCTCTTCATTTACCAGCGCTGGCGCACCCGGAAAAGAGACAGAGATATAATTGCGGGATAAACCTTTGCAGATCCCGGTTTTTTCATTGAACCCCTGAACCAGCACCTGGAGCTCCGCTCCTTCAAAGCGCTGCAGAAAAACAGCTTTTTTTCGTGTGGCAACACCCCTTAACCGTGCAGCCCGTTCCGTAACAACCCGGTCAGGAAGATGTCCAGGCATGCTGGCAGCCATGGTTCCCGGACGACTGGAATAGGGGAAGACATGCAGATCAGATAACGACAGCTCCTCACACAATTTGACGGTCTCTTCAAATTCTGCATCACTCTCTCCAGGAAAACCGGCAATCAGATCGGCACCGATAAATGCGTCCGGCATTGCAGCAGAAATCTGCGCTACCAAATCTCGAAAGAAGCCGGAACTGTATGTTCTGCCCATGCGGTTCAATACCGAATCGCTTCCGCTTTGCAGCGGCAGATGCAGGTGGTGGCAAATGTTCCCGGACATGGTCATCAGGTTTAGAAGTTCCTCGTTGATCTCATTAGGCTCGACCGAACCGATGCGCAGGCGGGGCACAATCCTCTCTGCATCAATCAGGCTGACGAGAGCAGGTAGAGTCGTTGGCGACGGGAGATCATGTCCATAAGCACCCAGGTGGATACCGGTCAGTACGACCTCCTTGAAACCATGACCAGTCAGATCACGAATACCTTTTAATGTCTCGTCGACAGTGACGCTGCGACTACGGCCACGGGCGTATGGGACAATGCAGTAGCTGCAGAAAGAGTTGCAGCCGTTCTGAATCTGGAGAAAAGCACGAGTATGTTCGGCAAAACTGGTCAGCTTGAGCGGTTCGGTATCGGCTGTCAGAGCAATATCTGCAACCGAGCGCCCGGTAAAATTCAACATTTTTGAGATGCAGAGTTTTTCCTGATTGCCGATTACACAGTCAATTTCAGGCATCTTTTCCAGTTCACCAGGCGCCACTTGGGCAAAGCATCCGGTTGCGATAATGCGCGCCTCCGGATTCAGGCGTCTGGCTCGGCGGATAAGTCGCCGGGTTTCCGCATCGGATCGGGCCGTTACAGTGCAGGAATTAATGATATAGAAGTCTGAGGGTTCGTTGAAAGGGACAATGCGGTACCCGGCAATTTCCAACTGTTCTGTCATCGCGGCAGATTCATATTGATTCGTTTTACATCCCAATGTGCTGATTGCAACCCGTTTCATATACTGCTGGCATCCTTTTTACTTGCGATAATTGTTCTTAAGTAACAACGAAAAGTATGAAAGCAGGGTAATTACTCAAAGGTCAAGGAGAATTTGAGTATTGGTTGGTTTAAGTGAATTAAGTCAAAAGCAAAAAGCAGATCCTTCGTACCTCAGGATGAAAAGCTTTTTGTCTGTCGGTCTTACATTTAAAGAAGATACGTTACAGACTTGTGTATTACGATGAGCGCAGCGCTTGGGAACGAGTGCCTCTTGTAAGTAGCTGATTTTACGTTCTACGGGGTTAACCGAATGTTTACTGACGCCGTAACGAACAGACCGCAAAATACTCTCAATTTCAGTAATATGCATTGACACTACCCTTGTGCGAGTGTATTTTTTTCAAGCCTTAGTAAGCAATTTGGACATCCCTCCTGAAAGGAAAAAACTATGAAAATCAGTCAAATCCTGATCACCTCCCAAGAACTGCCTGACCTCTCAAAGCTGTCAGAAATCGAACCGCAACTGGTTCTGGCTTTCGGTGCCACGAAAATGTTACAGGTAAGCGACCTTTTCCAAAAATTGACAACTGCCATCCCCGACGCCATTTTTGCCGGTTGCAGCACCGCCGGAGAGATCTCCACCAAAGGCGTTTCCGACGGCACTCTGGTGCTGACTGCACTCCGCTTCGACAAAGTACGACTCAAGGCTGCAAGAGCAACTCTGAGAGGTATGGATAATTCCGCTCTGGCCGGTCGGGAAATCGCGCAGGAGCTTGCCGCAGATGATCTTACGGCTCTGCTGCTCTTTGCCAAAGGGCTTGATATTAATGGCAGCGCACTTATTGACGGCATTAAAGATATCATCGGCAGCAAAATACCAATATCTGGCGGGCTTGCCGGTGATGATATTGACTTCAGGAAAACCCTTACCATCACACCTGAAGGAATTGAGGGCGACGCAGTGATAGGTATCGGGTTCTACGGTAAGGAGCTTAGAGTTGCCCACTCCTGCTTCGGCGGTTGGTCCCCTTTTGGTCCGCCTCGCAAAGTGACGCGCAGCAGCGGCAGTATTCTTTACGAACTCGATGGCCACCCGGCTCTGGAGCTTTATCGTCAGTATCTCGGTGAATATGCCAAGGATCTGCCATCATCAGGGCTGCTTTTCCCATTTGAGATGCTTGATGCCGACCACTCTTCACTGGGACTTATCCGCACAATTCTAGGTATTGACGAGGAAGCCGGCAGCCTGATTCTGGCTGGAGATATCATCCCGGACGGCTATCTGCGCCTGATGCACTCAAGCAACGACAAGTTGGTGGATGGCGCAGAGTTGGCTGGAATGCGCCTCAGGGAGTCTCTTGGCGGTAACCCTGGCAACGGAGTTGCCATTCTCATAAGTTGCGTAGGGCGCAAAATAGTTATGGGTGATGCCGTAGAGCAAGAGGTGGAAGTCATGGCCAAAGTACTGCCGGGAGTAACACTTGCCGGCTTCTACTCATACGGCGAGATATCCCCCTTTGGCGAAACCGGGGAGTGTAAATTGCACAATCAGACCATGACGGCTGTCTATTTCGGTGAGGATTAGCATGCACCCACTTTTAGTCCGTCAGTTGCGTCGCGCACTTGCTGTCGAAACCGATGATGCGGCGATTGCCATCATGAGCGAGCTTGAGAGACGGAATACCGAATTATCGAATACACACGCTTCGGAGATCCTTGCGGCACTGCCACAGATGCTGAATCGAGTGTCCGAAACATATGAACAGAACGACCGTGCCAGAAATCTTCACGAGCGGAGTCTCAGCATCAGCACTGAAGAGCTGACTACTGCCAACGCTGAACTGCGTGCCGAAGCCAAAATCAAACAGGACGCTATTGACACACTCAGGCGAAGCGCCGACGGTATTTTGAGGATTCTGGGGCAGCCGGAAACAACTGATGAACAGGCCGGTCTTGGCTCTTTAAGCAGTTTGATTGAGACACTTGTAGTCCGGAATCAAACTGTTGCGGAAGAACTTCGCCAACAGAAGCGCGCCCTGGATCAGCATGCCATCGTCAGCATTACCGATCCACAAGGCAATATCGTTTATGCCAACAGAAAATTTTGCAAAATCAGCGGCTACACCTCAAAGGAGCTTATCGGCAAAAATCATAATATCGTGAAATCCGGTATTCATTCACAGGCATTCTTTGCCGAGCTTTGGAGTACGATTACGGGAGGGAAGGTCTGGCATGGGGAGGTCTGCAACCGTGATAAAGCAGGACGGCTATACTGGGTTAACGCCACAATCGTGCCGATTATGGATGAATACAATATACCCCGGAATTACATCGCGATCCGCACCGACATAACCGTGAACAAGCAGATGGCTGAAGACCTGAGTATCGCGGCAGTCGAATTGAAAAAAGCGAAGGAGGCCGCAGAGTCCGGGTTACAGGCCAAGTCAGCTTTTCTCGCCAACATGAGTCACGAGATCCGTACCCCGATGAATGCGGTAATCGGCTTCGCCGAAGTAGCACTTCAAGACCCCGCCCTTTCGCAGGAAACCAGAGTACACATCAACACCATACTCAGTTCCGCCAAACAACTTCTCCGTATTATCAATGATATTCTGGATATTTCAAAGTTGGAAAGCGCGAAATTATCTCTGGAAATGGTATGCTTTAACCTGCCAAATGTTTTGTCGAGCTCTTTGCTCACATTGGAACATCGAGCGGCGGCAAAGAATCTGAGTCTCAATCTGGAGTACACCGCCACGCTCCCTGTCCGTCTGATGGGTGATCCGCATCGCTTGCGGCAGGTTATTCTGAATTTAGTCGGCAACTCGATCAAGTTTACCAATAAGGGTGATATTACCCTGTCTGTGCGACAGGGAGATGAATCGGATATGCTGCTCTTTTCCGTAAAGGACACGGGAATAGGTATGACTAAGGAGCAGATTACCAAAATATTCGAACCTTTTTCCCAGGCCGACGTCAGTACAACCCGTCATTATGGTGGTACCGGGCTTGGCACCACAATCTCAAAGCAGATTATTGAATTAATGAGAGGGCGGATATGGGTGGAAAGCGAAATAGGGCAGGGCTCGGTGTTTTATTTTACCGCTTTCCTGCCAGCAGCCACCACCACTGATGGCTGTCTTTATGAAGAAGATGACGAAAGCGTTGAGGATAATTATGTTTCTCCACGCCTGTTTCGCGTCCTGCTTGCAGAAGACCTTGAGCCTAATGCTACACTGGCCATGTTGCGCCTCAAGCAGCAGGGGCACGACGTAGATTGGGTAAAAAATGGCTTTGAAGCGGTGGATGCATTCTTCAAAACTGATTATGACCTGGTTCTTATGGACGTGATGATGCCTGAAATGGACGGACTGGAGGCCACCAGAGCTATCAGAAAGATGGAAACAAGCACCTGCAAACATGTTCCCATTCTGGCACTGACCGCCAGCATTATGGAAGAGGACAACAATAAATGTATTGCCGCCGGCATGGATCGTATTGAATCCAAGCCGATCAATTTCAATAAATTGTTTTCAGCAATGGAGCAAGCTGTCTCCCAAGGGGGGGGGCGTCCCAACGATATCATCAAAATCAGCATTGAATCCAGGGAGTCAGTGGACTTTTCTCCCCTTGAAGGGGTTGCAGATTATAAAAAATCGCTTAAGGTGTGGCAGGATCCGGTAGCTTACAGCAAAGCCCTCAGTTCCTTTGCAACGCATCAGATGAATCACGCAAACTTAATGGAGCATCTGCTGTTGGAAAATCCGGACAATTGCGAACCTGCAAGGGCTGTGGCTCATGCTTTAAAGGGGCTTGCGGGGAATTTGTCCATCAATGGAGTTGCCGATTTAGCTGCCGTTATTGACAGCGATCTTAAGTTACGTAATAGAGATGCAGTAAAATCCAATCTGAGCAAGCTCCACGAATCCCTCCTCGAAGTTGCAGCGGCCATAGCTAAACTCAATATTTCTACTGACAACCTGCCGGTAACGGTGAAAGATTTCGATGCAGAAGCTGTCAAACGACTATTGAGTGAGCTGACTTCTGCCATGGATGAGCTGAACCCGGACGCTGCAGAGCCGGTTATGCAGAAGCTTGCGGATTATATAGCGATGTCCGATCTTAAGCCGATTCAGACGAGTTTAGAGGCATTTGATTTTGATGAGGCAAAAAACAGGGTTTTTGCTTTAACCGATAAATTTAACTTAAGCATGGAGTAACGCCTTATGGCCAAGAAAATTCTGCTTGTTGATGACGAACCAAACAATCTCCAGTTGCTTAAGCAGGTGTTAAATGAGCAGTATCAGTTACTTTTTGCAACCAATGGAGAAAAAGCGCTGGAGGCTGCCGTAAAGCATCTGCCCGACCTGATTCTGCTCGATATCATGATGCCAGGTATCAGTGGCTATGAAACGTGTGAAAGGCTCAAAGCTAACCCGGTGACAAAAGATATACCGGTAATCTTTGTTACCGCCATGAGCGAGGTGGAGCAGGAAACTCATGGATTTGACGTAGGGGCGGTAGATTACATCCAAAAGCCGATTTCCGGTCCCATCGTACTTCGCAGGGTTAAGACTCATCTCTCACTGGTGCATGTGAAGGAACTTGAAAAAAGCCAGAAGGCAGCCATTTACATGCTTGGTGAAGCTGGACACTATAACGACACTGATACCGGCGATCATATTTGGCGAATAGCCTCATATTCACGCGCCCTGGCAGAAGCTGCCGGTTGGCCCGAACAGATGCTGGATCTGATCCACTTTGCCGCCCCAATGCACGACACCGGCAAAATAGCTACTCCGGATAGTATTCTGAAAGCGCCTCGCAAATTGACTCCGGAAGAGTGGGTGGTCATGAAGCAACACTCCGAAGCCGGTTATAATATTTTGAACAATAGTGACACCCCACTGTTTAGGATGGCGGCAGAGATAGCCCGTTATCACCATGAGAAGTGGGATGGCAGCGGCTATCCTCTTGGGCTTTCAGGCGAATCCATTCCGGAATCTGCACGAATTGTTGCTCTTGCCGATGTATATGACGCTTTGACCATGAAGCGCGCCTACAAGGAACCGTGGAGCATTGAGGATTCAATGGCGGAAATTGTCGGAAATTCTGGCAGTCACTTTGATCCTCGCCTCGTTAAGCTTTTTGAAAAGGTGTTTCCTATTCGGGTTTTATGACAGACAAGACAAAGGTGAAAAAATGACTGGAAACACAAAAATTGAAAAAAGCAAAATTGAAAATAAAATTGCCAACCGTTCCGTTCTTATACTGGGACTGGTTGCATTTGCGGTAACAGTGGCCGGTGTCGTCCTTCTGTATCACTGTCTGCTGGAACAGAGCAAATCACAAATGCTTACATTCGTCAATGCTCAGGGAGCCTTGATGGAGTCTGTTGCCAAATCTTTCGGGGTGACCGATGAAACA
>CAYQMO010000209.1:0-6810 GCA_964418315.1 uncultured Geobacter sp.
TCTAAACCGGACAGATTATGTGCTACAAGACCGGACATACCATTAACTCGCGACACTGTAGGGCTTAAATGCTTGCCATTGTAGCATTAATGCTGATAATTATGGAAGCAATTACCGCTTAAAGATTTGCCGGTTTTCATGCACGGGTGTGCCATGCGTAAGATAGAGGAAACGCCTCATGGGAATTTCAAAATATCCTTCTGTTGTTACAATGCCGGAATCTAAAAAACCGTACCCCTCGATTCTTACCTTCCTCTGTAGCAGATTTCCTGATGTTTCCCCGGAGGCATGGGAAAATCGTATTTCTGAGGGTAAAGTCCTTGACGAAAATGCTCAACAGATAACATTAGATGCTAAATATACTCCCAAGAAGCGCATTTTTTATTTCCGTGAAGTCACCGCTGAGCCCCTCATTCCTTTTGCAGAAAGCATCCTGTTCATAGATGACAAAATACTGGTTGCCTGTAAACCGCATTTCCTTCCGGTAACACCTGGTGGAAAATATGTTGATGAATGTCTGTTAAATCGCTTGCGCCGTAGTACCGGAATTGAGGATCTGGTGCCACTTCACCGTATTGATCGCGAGACGGCGGGACTCGTACTTTTTTCCGTCAACAAAAAAAACAGAGGACGCTACGGCACACTCTTCATGAATGGCCTTGTTGATAAAACCTATCAGGCGCTTTCTAGTTGCCTGCCGGATGAGCGGATAACCTCATGGCAGGTTGAGAACAGAATAGAACCTGGTGAGCCGCGGTTCCGGATGAAAGTGACGCCCGGCATGGCAAACGCCCGCTCCAGTATCACTCTGGCTGAGATTAAGGGAGAAAAAGCCCGCTTTATCCTGAAGCCGCACACCGGGAAAACCCATCAGTTGCGGATTCAAATGAGCGGCCTCGGCTTTGGCATCCTGAATGACCGTTTATATCCGGAACTGCAGGACGAACGCGAAGACGACTTTGCCGCACCACTCCAACTCATCGCCACAGAGTTGCGTTTTACCGACCCTCTCTCCGGCAGACAGCGAAAGTTCAGCTCCGAGCGGCAGTTGGCGTGGTGACATGGCGGGTAATGCATTGGAGACACTCTTTCTGTTTCCACTACCCATTTTGAAAGTTCTGCGCATTTCAACTTGACTCCGATTCTGCATAACCTATACTCTGCCGCAAAATAAATGTATCGGGGAAATCACCTGATTACCATGCCAAACTATCCTACCCACCTCATTGCGTGCCATGAATGTGACCTGCTGCAGCGAGAAATCGATTTACCACTGGGCGGGGAAGCTCATTGCCCACGGTGCGGCGCAATGCTGTACCGCAGTTCGCCCGGTACGCTCGACAATACACTTGCGTTTGCGCTGGCGGCTGCTTTACTGCTTGTCATAGCCAATGCCTATCCTCTCCTCGGAATTGATATTCAGGGAAACACCAATGCCACCCATCTTTTCGGTGCTGTTCGCTATCTCTGGAATCATGAAATGCATCTTCTCTCTCTCCTGGTCGGTGTTACCACCATGATAATACCTGCTCTTGAGATTGCCATGATGCTCTACATCCTTCTGCCGTTACGGCTCAGTATCATTCCAGCCGGTACCCCCTTCATCCTGCGGACTTTACACAGTATCAAGCCGTGGGGCATGATTGAAGTGTTCATGCTGGGTATACTCGTTTCTCTGGTAAAACTGAAAGATGACGCAACCATCATTCCCGGCGTGGCTCTCTGGTCGTTCGGCGGCTTGACGCTGATGCTTGCAGCAGTAGCCTCCTCATTCAATCCACGGGATGTCTGGCATAAAATCGGCACTGCATCCAGCAGAGAGCAGCAGCATCATGATTAACCTGGGGGTTACAGCGGCAGAACAGGGTCTCTATTCATGTCATGTCTGTGGTCTGCTGTCAAAGAGTCATCAGACCAATCTTTCCGGGTTCTGCCCACGATGTGGAACCAGACTCCATCTGCGGAAAAATGACAGTATGATACGCTGCTGGGCGTTCCTCATATCCGCCTACATTCTCTATATACCGGCGAATCTACTGGTAATTATGGAAACCGGGTCCCTTTTCAAGCACCGTAAAGACACCATAATGAGCGGTGTCGTTCATTTGTGGCAGACCGGCTTTGAAGGAATCGCCGCAATCGTATTTATTGCCAGTATCATGGTGCCTTTATTCAAATTATTCGTCCTTACCCTGTTGCTGGTTTCAGTGCAGCGCCGCTCGACGTGGCTCATCAGGCAGCGGACCTGGCTCTATCGAGTGGTGGAATTGGTCGGTCGCTGGTCTATGCTGGACATCTATGTTGTGACCATACTGGCAGCAGTCGTGCAGATTCAATCTCTGGCCACGGTTACTGCAGGCCCAGGAGCCATAGCCTTTGGTGCCGTTGTCGTTCTGACCATGTTCAGCGCACTATATTTTGATCCCCGCCTTATCTGGGATCCACTCCAAAAAAAGAGAACAACATGACCAACGAATCTCAACATCCAGACTTTTCTGAAATCCCCGAAGCGGTATTTCAACCCCGCCGGCGCCGTCGCCTCCAACTGGTCTGGATTATCCCGATCATCTCCGTTATTATCGGCATTTCTTTGGCGGTAAAGTCCTATCTGGAGCGTGGTACGATTATCACCATTACCTTCATGAACGGAGAGGGGTTGGTACCGGGTAAAACAAAAATTAAGTATAAGGAGGTCGAGATCGGCGAAGTTAAGGGTATTGCCATTGCCAAGGACAGATCGCATGTGGTGGTCACTGCCGAATTAGCCCCGGATGCAGAGGCTCTTCTTGCTGATGACACTCGCTTTTGGGTTGTACGCGCCCGAATAACGGGCGGGAGTATTTCCGGCCTTGGGACGCTGGTAGGCGGAACCTACATCGGGGTTGATGCAGGCAAATCTCCCGTTCAAAAGGTTACCTTCAATGGACTTGATCGACCGCCGGTAGTTACTATGGACGTGCCGGGGCGGCAGTTTGTTCTGCGTGCAAAAAACTTAGGCTCGCTGGATATTGCCTCACCACTTCTGTACCGCCGCATACAAGTAGGCGAGGTATTGGCATACGAACTGGATAAAGATGGCACCGGGGTCACGCTCAACGTGTTTGTCCGTGCCCCCTTTGATCAATTTGTCAAATCAAACACAAGTTTCTGGCAGGCGAGCGGAGTTGATGTGACGCTTGATGCCGGCGGTATCAAAGTTAATACGGAATCAATGCTTTCCATTCTGCTGGGGGGCATTGCCTTCCAAACGCCGGAGGAGCGGAATGAGGCTCCTCCCGCCCCGGCAAATACGGTATTCACCCTGTTTTCCACCAGGGAAGAGGCGGTAAAACGTCCTGATACCGTTGTCGAGAATTATGTCCTGATTTTTAAGGAGTCGGTTCGTGGCCTGCCGATCGGCGCCCCGGTTGATCTTCGAGGAGTTACAGTCGGAGAAGTCAGTAAAATAAATGTGGAGCTTGATCCGCGCCGCAATAAGTTTTCAATGCCGGTCGAAATCCAGTTTTATCCGGAAAGGCTGCGTGCCCGTTATCGTTCGGAATCCCGGAAGGGAACATCGACAGATTCCCGTACCCTGCTGAATTCACTGGTTGAACACGGTTTCCGCGCTCAGCTCAGAAGCGAAAATCTGGTGACTGGCCAGATGTATGTCGCCCTTGATTTTTTCCCCAAAGCTCCTGTGGAAAAAATCAACTGGGATAAGCAGATTCCCGAATTTCCAACCATTGCCGGAAATATGGAGCAGTTTCAGACCTCTCTCATGCAAATAGTGCAGAAAATCGACAAGCTGCCCCTTGAGGAACTTGCCGGCGATGCCACCCAGACAATAAAGACCCTTGAAGCAACACTGAAGGGGGCGGATCAACTGCTGAGAAATGTTGATGCCGTCATCGTTCCCGAAGCTCGTTCCATGCTGACCGATGTACGCAATTCTCTGGAGGAGGTGCGCAAAACCCTTGGCGACGCCCGCAAAACTCTGGGTGGCGCTCAGCAGACCCTCTCTGCCGAAGCTCCGCTCCAGAAAGATCTGCGCGAGGCGCTGCGGGAAATGAACCGGGCGGCTCAATCGTTGCGTGGGCTGGGAGAGTACCTGGAACGACACCCGGAATCACTCATCTGGGGTAAAAAGGAGGAGCCGCGATGAGGCAAACTATCTGTTTTGCACTTCTGTGCTGTCTGGTTTTATCTTTTACAACCGGTTGCAGTCACGCACCGCGAATAACATACTACTCTTTTGAGTCGACCGCGAAACCTGCGGCAGTGACGCCACAATCAGCAGTGGCAAAAAGAGAGAGGCCGTCTGTATCCATTGAATCGGTGACTGTGCCCGAATTGGTAGACCGTCTGCAGCTTGTACAGCGCGTCAACGCCGCCCGGATAGATATTCTCGAATTCCACCGCTGGGCCGAACCGTTGAAGAGCGGCATTTCACGACGTCTGGCGGATAATCTGTCGCTAGCTCTCGGATCGGACCGGGTTTCGATATATCCTCAAAGCGTTGACCGCGATCCTGAATACCGGGTTTTTGTAGATTTTCACTGTTTTGAATTTGACGGTTCCACCGTTACCGTTGACGCGCAGTGGGGTATCAGGAGTAGGCATGATGGCAGACTGAGAGAGGGGCGAGTGCAGAGCCGCCTGCCAACCGGCACAGAAGGATATGAAGCCGCTGTCAAAACATTTGGCCGAGCCCTGGCGGCGGTAAGCGACGCTATCTCCCGGTCGCTACAATCAGAGTGGGATGCCTCATCCGGGCAGAAAAAATGAACCTAAAAAAGCCGTTTCACGCAACGACGCAACGGCGCAACGGATGAAATCAGAGACTTAAGTCATTATTCAGTTTCACCTTGTTGGTTAATCACTATTTCGTTATTAAGTTGTAAGCCGGATGAAGCGTAGCGCATCCGGCAGCAATGCTGGTGATGGCAGAGAAAGCCGGTTCCGCTTCGCTTGAACCGGCCTACTAAAAGCTCAATATTAGGCTTCGTGCAGTAAAGAGCCAATCAAGGACACGAAACAGAGGTCTACTATGCCTAACTTCACAGACTGACTGGGAACAAATACAGCGTTACGTTGCCATTGATGCCACTATTGCATACGATCCTGACACAGACCTTTACGATCCTAACGATCCGGTGGAGGTTGCAAACTTTTTTGCATCCGCAAAGGTTGTGCGCAAACCCGGCAGACCGAAAGCTGAACAACCAAGATACCAACAGCCATCCGTTTATCATCGAATGTAGTCGAATACTTCAAATCAACCGGGACTGGTTGGCAGTCACGCATCGACGCTGCCCTGCGTGACTGGATGTCCGGCCATCCGCTGAAACGGGCATAGAGCAAAGACAGATTCGCGGAAGCATGGGAGCTGATCATCAGACAATGAAATTCACTTGTTTCAGGGTGCGTTCTGATTTGGTAAAGAAAAATGGAAAAGGGAGCAAAAAATATGAGAGTTGAAGCTATAGTAAAAAAAGGCGGCTGGTTCATACCCAACCCAGGATTAACATTTGGCAAGCAAAAACATATTCTCCTCGATATAACCCCTGTTGCCACTGAAGAAGTCCCTAATGATGCGTTTGTGCAAGCAGCCGGTATGTTGAAGAAAACCACCATTGGCGGAGTTGCTTTTCAGAAAAAAATGAGGACAGAATGGGACGGGCGATAGTGTACCTGATAGACACAAATATAATCATTTACTACCTTGAAGGCGAACAAGCCGCTGTCTCGTTTTTGCGAACCAACAGGGGTAAATTAGCAATTTCATCAATAACTTGGATGGAAACCCTCTCATACCCTTTTAGCGCAGAGGAAGAACAGGTCGTACGGATATTTCTAAATGAATTCCGCCTTATAGAGATTTCTTCTCCTGTGATGGAACTAACTGTGGAAATCCGCCGAAAGCGAAAGATTAGACTCCCTGATGCAATAATAGCAGCCTCAGCAGTTCGTCATGATTTGATTCTTGTGACGAGGAATATCAAGGATTTTAAGGGAACAGCCGTAAAAACCATCGATCCGTTTTTGGCTTCGAGCAGGGCAAAGGGGACGATGTTGATTAGTTGACTCTCTGATTTCTCGGTGTTCTCCGTCTCTCCGTGTTATTGAACTGCCGATTTTAGGTTAAAGAGCTGTGCGTCTGAGCTGTTTTTTGACATCACTCCTTCGTATACAACACTGCAACCGCACGGGCACTCCCTTCACCTACAGCCACCCAACCGTGTGGCTGACCGGAATCGTAATAGATGCTGTCGCCACTCCGCAGCCGCAGCACTTCATTGCTATAGTGAAAATCCAGTTCGCCTGAAATGATATAGATAAATTCCTCATCGCCTTCATGCTTGAAAAAAAGCGAATCGTCCCACATCCTGTTTTCAAATTCCACCAGAAACGGCTCCATGTTTTTGTGGCGCAACCCCTGAGCCAATGAGTGATAGGTGTACGGCCTGGATGGCTCATTGGCAACCTGCCGGGGCACTTTTTCATCCTCACGAACATCCTCGCGTCTCGTAAGCAGATATTTTTGGCTATTGGCAGCGTCCGCAAAGAAAAAGTGAATATCGATTTTAAGCCCCCTGGCAACCTTGAGCAGAGTTGCAAGCGGGGGGATAACCTGCTGGTTTTCGATCTGCGACAACAGTGGCTTTGAGAGTGTAGTCAGTTCAGACAGCTCCTGCAGCGTCAGCCGTTTTTGTTGCCGGAGTGCTCTGATTTTCTCGCCGATGCGGAATTCCTTGATCTGGGCTTTGATATCTGTTGGCATATTCACTCCCATCAATAGTTTGTTTGATTCGCCACTTTTACATAAAC
>CAYQMO010000210.1:0-6791 GCA_964418315.1 uncultured Geobacter sp.
ACTAATTCCATCGCAGAATTTGTTTTTCATAGTCTATTGTGAAATTGAAAAAACGGAGGAATGAATTCCCCAAGAGACCGTCTGCTCCAATGTTACTGTACGATGGAATTACCATAACATCTGAATTCGCCAGTATTTTATTATCTACTTCAATATGATCCACTTTAGTTAACAGACTATCAGATGGCACACCATTTGCGTTGATGCTTCTGGCTTTGGTCAGCTTATTTTTGTTCAGTTGAAGCTGGGATGCAAGGCCAACGTACAGCGTTGTTACCGATGCACCCGTATCGAGAATCATTCTAGCTTTTACTTTACGCCCCTTATTTCTGAAGACTACCGGGACTATTATCACGTTATTGACTATGCTGATCCTGGTTGAATATTGCGGTTTATTTACTGGAATCGTCTCTAACACCGATTTTGGCTTTTCTACAGATGCTTTGTTTTGCTCCTTATTCTTTTTGTACTCATCAGGTATTTTGCTTTCGGCATCAACCCAGAATGTTATCCCGTTTTTATCTTCATATTTGTACATAATCGGGAGTGGATGCGGCTTACTACCATTTTCTTCGAGCCAGAAGTCAATGCCATTCTGATCCGTGTATTTGAGGAATTCTTTACACGTTGCAGAAGAGGCTATGGCTACGAAGATAATGGTACAGAATAGTTGTCTCATTTGGTCACGCTTCCTTCCAATATAAACTCACCCCTTTAAATGTTACTTACACCTTATTGGCCTTCAACTCTTTCAGGGAGTAGAACGTACCGCGCCAGTAGATGCCACCCTGTACGAGGTTCAATATCATTGTTCTCATCATAATCACTGCAAAAAGTAAGGTTGCCACCGGGTAACCGATTGCGTACCAGACCCTGGAATGATGAAACCGGGCACAGTCGGCATACAGTATCAAACTTAACAGTATCACTGCGAGATTCATGCACCAGGTAATGCCACTGGTCAGAAAGAGTGCAGCAAATGGCCAGATGCTAAAGAGGATTTGACTGGCCACTCCGCTAATTACCATCAGAATGCTGTAGTCGGCTCCTGAAAAGGTATTCTTTTCAAGCCCTCTGATCGCTTCGATGATTGAGGAGTACCACTCTACCGCCAAATACTCCGGCGCATACGCGACACTCTGCCGAAAGCCGCGTTGTTTGATAATCTTGCCCAGTTTAATATCATCATCCGGACGAAGTCGGATAGTCTCATGGCCGCCAACTTGCCGGTAAGTTTCGGCTCGAACCATATTGAAAGCACCGATCCCGATGTGAAAGCGACTCTTTGGATCTTTCGCCTTCCAGGGGCGGGAAAAGAGTGCAAAAATTACCATAAATGAGACGCCAAACATACCGAGGAAAGTTGTCGGCATCTGCATGGAAGGGGTTACTGCCAGGTGGTCAAGGTTATTACGTTCAAAATATGCCACAGCACGGGTCACTACAGTTGGTTCCATGACAATGTCGGCGTCAGTAAACAGCAGATAATTTCCGGCAGCCTGCTGACTGCCGACCCAGAGCGCATGGTTCTTGCCCAGCCAGCCATCAGGGAGATTGTTAATATGGATTACGTTCAAACGAGGTGCGGAGGCAGCAATAGCGTCTAGTATCTCTCCGGTTGCATCTTCTGACCGATCATCAACAACGATCAACTCATAATTCGGATATTCGAGATCAAGTAGTGACTGCAGTGCGGAACCGATATTGCGCTGTTCATTGCGTGCTGCGACGATGATGGAGACTTTTTGTGAAAAAGGATCGGGAACATGAGGCATATCACGGAGGGCTTCAACCGACCGATTTCCGATTAATAGCTCGATCGTCACCAATATGGTGACCAAAAGAGTCGCAGAAGAAAGCCAGAAAGATAGTTCCAGAGGCATTACAGCGACGCCAAGCGGCACGATACAGTAGTGATATTGTGGCGTTTCATTGATTGTAAGGATCTCCATAGATGGCAAGCCATTGCTGCTGTGGCGTCCGACTATCTCCGTATTGAACGATAACGCCATCCTCTTTACTGTAAGAGCACGACCACCCATGTTTGTCAGCTTCAGGAAAAGTCGGATAATCGTGAGGATAATCAAGTGCGTTATATGGAGCTGAATACATCCCGTCGTCTTTGGGTGGCGGACAGCGTTCGTCACCCGCATACCATTTTCTGGTTTCAGCACTATGGACTTGTGGCGCTGCAATTAACATTGCAAACAAAATAGCTGCACATTTTTTCATTCGCAACTCCTTAAAATCAGATAACACAGGAATTGATTACCGCCGATCACCGGTAAAACGGAGTAGCATAAGAAAGAGGTTGATGAAGTCAAGATAGAGAGTCAGTGCGCCAAGAATGGCCGGTTTTCTACCCTCTATTCCTTGCGCCGCCATTTCTTTAATTTTCCAGGTATCGTATGCGGTCAGTCCTGTGAAAACAATTACCCCGATTCCGGAAATAACCCAGGATACAGCACTGCTGCCAACGAAGATGTTGACTACTGAGGCAATTACGACGCCGATCAGTCCCATAAACAGGAAACTTCCCCATGATGTCAGATCTTTTTTGGTCATATAGCCGTAGACACTCATTGCGCCGAACATGCTGCCGGTGATTACGAAGGTGGAGGTAATCGAGCTGGCCGTATAGACCAGAGCTATAGTAGACAGGGTGATACCGTTAAGCGCCGAGTAGGCGATGAATATGAGCGTTGCAGTTGCAGCACTCAATTTGTTGATGGCTCCTGATAGAGTAAAGACAAGAGCCAATTCCCCGATCATCAAGCCATAGAACACAAGCTTGTTGCCTAAGACAGCGTTGAGCAGAGCAGGGGAGGAAAGTGTTATCAGCGCCATAAAAGCAGTGATGGCTAATCCGGCTCCCATCAGGGCGTATACCTGCCGGATAAGGGCGTTCTGTCTTACGACTACTTGTGATTCTGTACGAGGATATGCGGAATTAATGTCATTCATGTTGTCGCTCCTTTTACTGCAATCATTTTGGAAGTTTTATCAACATTACTCTCAAAAACGAGAGTGCTTTTAATCATAAGTTTTCCTCTTGTGATGCGCCTGCAGAACATTGCATTTTCATCAGGATCATTTTTGAAGCTGGATCCAATTCGCGTATGATATCTACGTCCAGTATCTCGGTTATTACCACCTCAAGAACAAGGAATGCCTCACTGCCTTCACGCAAGCATCCAGCTTTTACTGAGTCCCACTTTCCGTAGGCCCCATGAAAATGTACTTTTGGCTGATTATTATCCCAGAATACGGTTCCGAAACCTACTGCCTCGTGACTTTCCTGAAGCTCCCGCCAGACAGGTATTGGAGGCATCTCTTCAGTCTCCGGGCCAACAACATAGCGGCCACTCTTCATACCACCCACGACATTGAAACAGGCGGCACGGATATCTTCCGAGCGGCATATTCCGGCAATCCCACCAAGTACATCCTCGCCATCACTAAAGCGCACAACAACAATCCTACCAGGTCTTCCTATCTGATATTGCATCTTGACATCCTTCTCATTTCAAAATTTCAGATTTGGTGCTGTCATCAATAAAGCTCTCTTCAATCGCCTCTCTGGCCCACGGTTCTTTGCACTGTGCCAAAACTCTTGCCGCACCTTCCGCTACCGAGGGGATATTGCTCCACAGGGCGTTACGGATAGACCGCAGTTCATTCGGGGATGCTTTCCTCCCCTCAGCCCAACTCCTGCATTGTTGGCACAGGAGTGCGAGGGATTCCATATCGGGTGGCACATCTGGTTTATAATCCCATACCCGCAGATCATCCTTGCACTCGCACCATTCGCATTTAAAGCCTGCCCGTTTTCCGATGGCCTTGCCGAAGGAGCTGATCTCGTCAAGGCGCTCTTTGTTACCCTGATACCCTTTTGCCATGATTTCCTCGGATGTTTTTTTGTAGGGCGAACGGCAAATATAAAGCTTCCAAACACAAACCTAACCCCTCTAAATCTCCCCTTATCAGGGGAGATTTCAAGGGTTTCTCCTTATATTCATATTCAGGTCAACAGCTTTAGCGCCGCTGCAATGTTACGAGACGCTATCCGTACATTCTGTGGAGCCAATTTCAGGGCATCATCTATGGTGCCGACCTGGCTGAGTACACTGAATACCGCATCAATGCCGTGGCCATAAACTACCTCGACATCTGGCGAGAGGCTGCCCGCTATGCCGATTACCGGTTTGCCATACAGTTTTGCCATCTTTGCAACGCCTATCGGTGTCTTACCCAGAATGGTCTGACTGTCGATACGTCCTTCACCGGTTATCACCAGATCGGCATCTTGCACTGCAGTTTCAAGACCGACAGCTTCCATGACAATTTCGGCCCCTTTACGCAGGTGTGCGCTGAAAAAAGCCAAGAGAGCAGCTCCCATCCCTCCTGCCGCTCCCGCACCTGGAGTCGAATTGACTGCTACACCCAGGTCTCGAAGAATCAGTGCTGCATAGTGTGAAAGGTTGGTATCAAGCTGTGCGACCATCTCCTTTGTCGCGCCTTTTTGTGGACCAAATACGGCACTGGCACCGGTAGGCCCAGTAAGCGGATTGCTGACATCACAGGCCGCATCGATCCGGCAGTTATTCAGACGCTGATCCATAGTGCTGATATTGATGCTGTAAAGTTTGGCCAGTGATTCGCCACCGAAACCGATCTCACAACCTGATTGATCCAGCAGCTTTACTCCCAGAGCCTGCAGCATACCGGCTCCGCCATCATTAGTGGCACTACCTCCGATTCCGATAATCAGGTGACATATACCCGCATCAAGGGCGGCTTTGATAAGTTCTCCGGTTCCAAAGGTTGTGGTATTCATTGGGTTGCGCAGGTGTGGGGGAATCAGTGCGAGTCCGCTGGCTGCCGCCATTTCAATGATAGCGGTTTTGCCATCACCGCTAAGGCCATAAAAGGCTTTGACCGGTTCACCTAAAGGTCCGGTTACTTCCTTCTGGAATATCTTACCACCGGTGGCTGCAACCATCGCTGCGACGGTGCCTTCACCCCCATCTGCCATCGGCAGCCTGACATATTCGGCGTCAGGATAGATCTCGCGGAAGCCAGCTTCTATCTCGGTCGCAACTTCCATTGCCGTCAGGCATTCTTTGTAGGAGTCAGGCGCAATGACAATCTTCATGGTGGGATCCTTGTGCGATCTTTGTCATTTTGTCACCATCATAAGCTTATTTTGGTCGATTGCCACGTACCATTATAGTTAATTACTGTTCAGCAGTCGAGTGGCGAACGGAAAATATTGCTCCATGAAAATCTTGACTTTACTTACGAGGCTCTGCTGTGTCTCTTCAATTGATAATGCCTTGCCATCCAGTTGCGCCTGTAACCGATCTGCCCGTTTTTCAGGGTCGGGGTGGCTGGAAAGGAAGGAATGCCCTTTGCTCAATTTGGCAATTTTCCGTAATGCCGATACAGCATCCGGTGTTGAATACTTCTCCCGTTTGAGGAATTCCAAGCCATAATCATCCGCCTCCTTCTCCTCCAATTGGGAAAATTGTGCATTCATGAGGGATTCGGCAAGACTTCCGATTGCAGACCGGGCAAGTTCGCCAGCAGCACTATTTTGGGAAGAGACTGCCTTACGGACTGCACTCGAGGCATAGGATAACTGAATCTTCTTTTTTATGTGGTTTTTCACCACATGTCCCATTTCGTGACCGATTACAAAACGCAACTCACCGTCTTCAAGCATATCCATAAGGCCGCTATATATCCTGATTGTACCATCAGCCATTGCAAAGGCATTTACCTCCTTGGAAATATAGACGGCGTAGTTAAACTTCAGATTTCCTTCCTGAAATTGTTGTGTCACCAAGCCATTGAGTCGTTTTGCATATTTGCTATTGGTCGGCGCAACAGCGTGTTGCTTATCTGCAAGTTGCGCTGATATTTTGGCAATATCCTGAACACCCTGATCGGATAGAGTAAGGGCTGTGACAGCATCCCGTCCAGCATCGACAGCAGTCGTTACATCAGTATTCTCGCAACCAGACAACATAAAAATGAAACATAGACATACGGCAAAATAACTTGGCATGATACTCCTACAGCATTAATCGCTAGGTACTCTTTGCGAGGCGTTGGACTATTTTTGAATGGTTCGGAAAATAATTGAGCAGTTCATCTCTTGTTCCCATTTCAAAATCGGCAAAGTCAAAACCGGGTGCAACGGTACAACCGACAAACGAATAGCCGTCACCGTTTACTTCTGCTCCGAACCAGCAGCCTGCAGGGACAACGCATTGGAATGTCTCTCCGTCTGTAATGTTGGGTCCAAGATGTAGAGGGTAATATTCCTTTTGAGGCGTGATGACATGAACCGTCAGTGTCGCTCCTGAGTAAAAGTGCCATATCTCATCTGATTTTATTCGATGCATGGCAGATATATCGCCGCTCTCAAGTAAAAAGTAAATGGCAGTACAACATGATCGATCGCCATCGAATCTCTCAGGTAGAGCTGCCTGTGGAATTATTTCAGCCGAACGATAGGTTTCCCGATACCAGCCACCTTCAGAATGGCGGAGTAGGCCTAATGTTTTGATCAGTTGCTCAACTTGAGTTTTTTCACTCACCTTCCAGCTCCTTGAAGGCATCAAGCACTTCTGATGCTACCTGTTTGAGCTTTTTATCAAGCTCCTTATTTTAATAATCCTTATAATTCACAGAAGCGTAAACTCTGCTGTCACTTACCGACTCCATTGTAACCATATCAGTCCATTTAAGGAAAGAGTATATTGAAACCGGAATGAATGATTATC
>CAYQMO010000211.1:0-6776 GCA_964418315.1 uncultured Geobacter sp.
TATATTTCAAATTACCTTGGTCGTCCGTCTGGATCGAAGGTTGCGCAGGCGCTGAGGGCGAAGTGCTAGTTTTTGAATAACGAAATATCCAGTCTCGGATCAGGAAATCTGACCTTACTGCAGCGATGTATTTTTGTCTGGTACAATGCCACCATATTCGCAGCAAGCTCTTCAAATGCTTTTCTAAGCCTGCACAGGCAAGCTCTTTGGAAAACCTTATCAGTTCATGCATTGCAGCCTGTACCACAGTTCTTTTGCATGGGTACTTGTAACCGTAACGGTGGTCTGTCCGGTATGGGTAGTTTTCCTGCCAGCCGATTGGAGCATAAGTGGCCTACTGCTAGTAGCCTCGTGGTGTTTGTCGAGATTCAACAATCTTTAGTTTCCGAATATCCCGAATTCAATAATCGACTTGCATTCCCTTCTCTGCATAAGGTAAAGTCTCTACCACGGTTTTTGTCAGTTTCAACTTGTTCTTTTTGTCATTTCCATAGGATCAAATCATTACCATAGGGTCAACTTTTGTCCCCGTAGCTCAGCAGGATAGAGCACTTCCCTCCTAAGGAAGGGGCCGGACGTTCGAATCGTCTCGGGGACGCCAATAAAAACAAGGGATTAGCTGATTGGCTAGTCCCTTTTATTTTACCATGGAGCACGTATGGAGCACATTTTGAAATATTGCCGTCAGAGAGCACTTCCCTCTCCCTACCTAATTGCTCCTTAGCGGATCGCTACATGCCGAGTACCAGCACTGTTAACTCAGCTCGCCGCAACAACATTATCACTTCTCGAATAGTACTTGATTGTTGCAAATACAAGGTATATATTTTCGCAACATGATACTTTGAAACGAAAAGCGGTTACTATGAATCTCACGGCACAACAGAGACTACTTGATCTATTCGGCAGGCAAAGCGTGGTACGTTCCCGCGATCTTGAACAGTATGAAATTCACCGGGTAGAGATCAGCCGCATGTGCAAGCGGGGTGTGGTTGAGCGTGTCGGTCGTGGTCTCTATCGACTTACTGATGCGCAGGTAACAGAGCATCAGACTCTGGCCGAAGTTTGCAAAGCAATCCCTAACGGTGTGGCCTGCCTCCTGTCCGCACTTCGCTTCCACGATCTGACAACACAAGCGCCATTCGAGGTCTGGATGGCTATCGACGTCAAAGCCCATCTTCCCAGAACCAGCCTGCCAATTAAATTCGTCAGATTTTCTGGATCTGCGCTCAGTGATGGTGTAGAAACCCACCGGATGGATGGCGTGGACATAAAAGTTTACTGTCTTGCCAAGACCGTAGCCGATTGCTTCAAATACCGTCATAAAATCGGATTGGATGTTGCCCTGGAAGCACTTCGTGAAAGTCGGAAAAGTGGCCGGTGTACGATCGATGATCTCTGGCGTTTCGCCAAGGTCTGCCGGGTGAGCAATGTCATGATGCCGTATTTGGAGGCGATGGCAATATGACACAAATTCGGGGAGCAAATGTCGCAGCTTCAGTTCGTCAGCGCTTGCTTGACCAAGCAAGGTCAAAGCGGGTCGATTTCAATCTGCTGCTTACCCGTTACGGACTGGAACGGTTTCTCTATCGCTTGGGGCGGTCAGAATACCGGGAACGCTTTGTTCTGAAAGGCGCCATGCTTTTTCCGTTGTGGGGAGTTGTCAGTTACCGTTCGACACGGGATGTTGATTTGCTCGGTTATGGAGAAAGCGAAATCGAAGCGCTGGTTACGGTTTTTCGTACAATCTGCCAAACAGAAGTGGCAGATGACGGGATCACGTTTGATCCCGTGAGTGTCCAGGCTGAAGACATCAGGGACCAGATGGAATATGGCGGCACAAGACTCAAACTCAATGCCGACCTTGCCGGTGCTCGCATTCATCTGCAAGTGGATATCGGTTTCGGCGACGTAATAACACCCTCAGCAGATTCTGCCGAGTACCCTGTATTGCTTGATCACCCTGCTCCGTCCCTGCGCGTATATCCTCGGGAAACGGTAATTGCTGAAAAATTCCAGGCAATGGTTCACTTGGGCATAGCTAACAGCCGCATGAAAGATTTTCATGACCTGTGGGTCCTCGGCAGTCAGTTTGATTTCGACGGTATGACACTGGCAACTGCAATTGCGCGAACCTTTGAACGAAGGAATACACCCTTGCCAGTTGAACTACCTCTGGCCTTGACCCCGGAGTTCTTTGCAGACGTTCAGAAAGTCAGACAGTGGAAAGCATTCCTCAATCGGGCTGGCCTTACAGTAGAAGTGGAACTGGCAGAAGTTGCAACCTTTATTGCCGGTTTTGTAATGCCTTTAATAGAAACAACCAGAGTTGGGGGGAAATATTCCGGGCGTTGGCTTGCAGGCGGTCCTTGGCAATGACAAATGGGTCCGAGATACCTCTGGTCTGGCATTTACGATATCCGATACCGGTGGAGCCGTTTGAGGATAATCGGCGGGGTGGGTAAATATTCGAGATTTGTCAGTAGAATAATCAGGGAGTGTCTCTGCCTTCCTATTGTTGCTTTAAACTATGAGGCCTAATCATGAAGCTAATTCGCCCTCGTCTTACAGATTATCATGGGGTCAACGTCCAACAAGTCGAACTAGATTTCGCCATCCCTTTTTTAGAGGAAGACTTTCCTTTATATCTGGACCCCTTTCTACTGTGGAAATCTCCATCATATCAGGATAAATCCCTACATGGAGCCATTCTTAACTCCTTCAATAACCTGGGTTTTATGGCTAAGAAAGGTCAGGCCGATAGAGCAATTCAGCAACTAGTAATAGCTTCTGAATGTGAAGAGGTTGGACTAGGAGTATCTGCTTCAAAAAAAGGCAAGAGAATAGCAAAATCACAAGCTTCAGAGATTATTAGCCTATTCAGCAAGATTTCTCGCTATGACCAGAGAGGCTTCTCGCATTTTGAAGAGATTCAGTTTTTTGTTGATGGAATTTCCAAAGACAGGATCAGTGACTTCGCATGCAATTTTATGAAAAGTTTTCTCGTAGATTACACCATTGATCAGTGTGAAAATCTCGGAATCCCAACAGTAGATTCAACAATAAACTATCTTTACGACTTGAACAGGTACGATTTTCAGGAGAACGTGAAGATTAAACTGCCTGTGAATCCGGAAACAGGTGAGCCAATCCTATTAGTGCCGAAACGGTGGCTTCGATTCGGCCCATGGTTGAATTTCGATGAATTCTTCAAATCTTACTGTCCAATGGATGAAATTGTTAATCCTGGAGAAGAGATTTCAAAAGTTAAGGTTCTGAGCTTCAATCGTGACAACTACGGAGTCGTTGAATCTTACATAAAAGAAAAGGAGCGCACCTTTGAAGATTGTAAGAATGATCCACTGTTTCAGCAGATTCCCGTAGTGTCAGCAAAAAGGAAGCTGAGGGAAATCAAAGGATTGCCAGCAGGAAAAGATGGGAATGCAGATAAAAAATTTGAAGATGCTGCTGTTTCTCTTCTTGCTTCACTGATGTACCCGCACCTAGACTTTGCAACCGATCAAAGCCGGATTGAATCAGGTTCCCAAATTCGTGATTTGATATTCTATAACAACCGTAGCAATGAATTCCTAAAAGAACTATTTGACGACTATGGAAGCCGCCAAATAGTCATGGAACTCAAAAATGTAAAGCAGGTTGAACGAGATCATGTCAACCAGTTGAACCGATACATGACTGATAGCCTTGGGAAATTTGGGGTGCTTGTGACCAGGAATGATTTGCCGAAACCCAGGCGACAAAACGTTATTGACCTTTGGTCGGGTCAAAGACGGTGCATCATAACTTTGACTGATTCAGATATTGAGCAAATGGTAGAGGTATTCGAAAGCAAGCAACGCCTGCCGCTAGATGTTCTGAAGAAGAAATACATTGAATTTCGCAGGTTATGTCCAGCATAGGAGAGATACATGAAAAGAGCTGATGTAGACGGACTAGAGAAGCTTATGGGCCAGTTTAAGAGTATCCACGCTGAAGTTTCGGCATTGGCAAAAAAGTCTCCTAATGATGCTGTTAACTCCTTTAAGATCAAATTTATCAACACTACGGTGACGAACTGCAATAAATTCTTCGGCCAGAATTATAAACCATTCGAAGATTTTGATGTTTTTGATATTGATGATGTTCCGTCCAACAGTGACGTTACTTTTATAATATCCCAGTATCTTGAGTCTCTTGAAAAATATCGCGCTGACAATATCCGAAATAACATGGGTCGCTGGTACTTTGTCCTTGAGGACACGAAAGAGGAAATTCAAACAGCTCAACCGATGAAATTACAGAAATAGAGGAGGCGACTTATGGCAAAATTGAAGAAGGGGATAACAACCCAAAAAAAAGTTGATGTGTACGAAACCACGGAGCCTCTTCTCGAAGCTATGTATAAGGAAATGCAGGACCTGTCTAAAAAGAAGCCAGATGGTACTTTGAACCCAACAAAGGTTAAAATCATCAACCGACTCTTGACTGATATTAAAGCGATTCTTGTTGATGAAACTGACAGCAAATACCTAGATTTGCTAGATGATGAAACGCTGCCTCAATATAGCGATGTTGCCCTTATTCTTTCTCAATTCTCAGCATCAATAAAGAAGTTTCACGAGAAATATTACGGGTATGATGAGACTCACGGTGAATGGCGGTGGCTTGTAAGCTAATGAGTAACAATAATCATTTCAGGAAAGCTAACTTATGAAAGCGACAGAAACCAAGCTCCTCGACTTCCTTCGCAAATCGGCCCAGTTCATAATTCCAATCTACCAGCGCACCTACAGCTGGACCGAAAAGCAGTGTGAACAACTGTGGTGCGATATTGTCCACGCTGGCTCGAACTCATCCGTTACCGGGCACTTCGTCGGCTCAGTGGTGTATGTTGAAAAAGGTCTTTACAGTCATTCCTCAATACCGCAACTGCTGGTCATAGACGGTCAGCAGAGGATGACGACCGTTTCACTCCTGATTGCTGCATTGGGTGAAGCCATCGAGACGCAAGGCAGGATTGAAGTAACCAGCCAGAAGAAGATGAACAACTACTTTCTTCTTAACAGCGAAGAGGACGGGGAACTCCGTTACAAACTCCTGTTAACTCAGACCGACAAGGAAACGTTGATCCGCACCGTTGATGGCAAACAGCTGCCCGCTCGTTTTTCCCGGCGCATCGCCGACAACTTCCGGTTCTTTCAGGTCCAGCTGAAGAAACAAACTGACCTTGCCCTTATCTACCGCGGACTTGCCAAGCTTATCATCGTCGATATCTCACTCAACCGCGAACACGACAACCCGCAACTGATCTTTGAAAGCCTCAACTCCACCGGCCTGGAACTGAGCCAGGCAGACCTTATCCGCAACTATGTCCTGATGGGACTGGAACCAAAAGATCAGGAGGAGCTCTATAGCGATCATTGGTACCCAATGGAGCAGAGTTTCGGCCAAGTCAATTACGTTCAGCTGTTCGATCGTTTCATGCGCGATTACCTGACAGTTAAGACCGGCAGCATTCCGAATATTGGCGAAGTGTACGAGGCCTTCAAATCCTACTCGAACCGCACGGACACCGGCACTGTTGCGGAAATCGTCGCCGACATCCACTGCTATTCCGGTTACTTTGTAGCCATGGCGCTGGGTAAGGAGAAGGACAAGGAACTGCTGGAGGCGTTCGACGACATAAATACGCTCAAGGTTGACGTATCCTATCCATTGCTTCTTGAGTTGTACCATGACCATGCCGCAGGTCAGTTAGCAAAGGCGGACATTCTTGCGGCTCTGCGGATTATCGAGAGCTATGTATTCCGGCGTGCGGTGTGTGGTATTCCTACAAATTCACTGAACAAGACTTTTGTAAGCCTCGGGAAGGAACTGGATAAGGTGAAATACCTGGAAAGCCTCAAGGCGGCATTCCTGCTCAAGACAAGCTTCCGTCTCTTTCCGGATGATGAGGAGTTCAAGCGTGAACTGGAAGTGAAGGACCTTTACAATTTCCGCAGCCGGAACTATTGGCTGAGGAAGCTGGAAAACCATGGCCGCAAAGAGCGGGTTGATGTTGAGAGCTACACCATTGAGCATATCCTGCCGCAGAATCCCAATCTGGCGCCGGCATGGCAGACCATGCTCGGTCCCGAATGGAAGGAGGTGCAGGCCCGGTATCTCCATACTTTGGGCAACCTAACCCTTACTGGATATAACTCCGAACTGAGTGATCGTCCGTTTACGGAAAAGCGGGACATAACCGGAGGCTTTGCCGACAGCCCGCTGCGACTCAACCGGGGACTGGGAAAGTTGAATAATTGGAATGAGTCTACAATTACTAACCGGGCAAAGGAGCTGGCGATTCTGGCGTCAACTGTCTGGGGGCGTCCCGTCCTTGATGAGGCTGTTCTTGCTACCTACAAAAAGGCAGAGATCCCGACCGGAAAATCATATACCCTGGCAGATCATCCTTATCTCACCGGGCCGATGAATGAGCTTTTCGAGCAATTCAGAAAGCATGTCCTTAACCTTGATTCATCGGTAACAGAGGATATTCTCAAACTCTATGTGGCTTACAAGAGCGCAACTAACTTCGTTGATGTCGTACCGCAGGCCAGCCGGCTACGGCTTTCACTCAACATGCACTTCGATGAAATTGATGATCCGGAAGGGATCTGTATTGATGTAACAAACAAGGGTCGATGGGGAAACGGTGATGTGGAAGTACCGCTAAGTGATGCGAGCCAGCTACCCTATGTAATGAAACTGGTCCGTCAGGCGTTCGATAGGCA
>CAYQMO010000212.1:0-6710 GCA_964418315.1 uncultured Geobacter sp.
GAAGAAATGGTGATGATTTTCTGGTCACATCACACTGTTTCTTGCGGTCTTCTTCGGATAATGAAAACCAGTAGCAATCCCGTTCCTGTGCTTCCCGCTTCTCAACCTCTCGCTGCTCTTCACTTTTCCTAGTCTCAGAGTGTTTTCGTTCTTCCGCTGCTGCTGACCTAACTTTGCGGGCATCCGACGTCACATACCATTCCGGGACGACATGTGATTCGCAAAGCGTCTGCAGGTAACCGCCGGGGTTGCGAATTTCCTTGTGATCTCTCCGCCAAGTTTCGGCGGCGATGTCGGCGGCAAGTGATACTTGCTTGCTCCCATGCTGGTATATAAGCTTTTTTAGTCCTTGGTCAGCAACTTTACAAAACGGTGTATTCACCATCAACAACCGAATCTCCTGTTGTTGTTTTTCTATCTCTTTTTCTGTCTCTGTTTCTATTGCGTTACTCAGCGTTACTTGTAACGTTACAGGCACCGTTACATTTTTCTTATTGCTCCGATGGCGAGCCACCCGAACTTTGGTTTGTTCCCTGATCTTATCCATGCCACTTACATTCTGATGTATTTCCCATTCGGCCAGAAAGTATGCTCCATCTACAACTTCGACCATCTTGAATTGCAGGAATGCAGATATCGCCAGCCTGACAGTGTTTAGTGGCCGTCGAAAAACCGTCGCGAGCATTTCATCTGAGTACGGTCTCTCGCCGTTTAGAAGCAAATACCCACGGGCATTGCATTTTCCGGCCAATATCTGCATTTTGAACCAGATAATAAGAAGAGTGTCTCCCTCTGGCATAGATTCAAGGAGAATAATGGACTCTGAGTCGAAGATTCTTGTATGCAGCTTGATCCAGAAAACGTCACTGCCCATGAATCTGCCTGTCAATCATGTATGTGGTGGCCCATATGAAAATATCTGGATACAAATTGATCTTAAAGAGCAACACGGTACATCTCCAACCAGCGATCCAGATCGTCTTTCAAATACAGGATCTTCCGGCCAAGCTTGATGTACGGGGGCGGCGGCATACGGTTTTCTCTGCGCCCTTCGCATCGGCCTTGCCGTAAAGAAATCCTCGCTACGCCAATATAGATGGCGGCTTCACTTTCTGACATTCCCCGTGGTGTGATTGCTGGTTCTGACAAATACTTGTTCATAATTTATTCTCCCTTCAGTTCTCAGTAGAATTTTGAGGCACATCATGCTATGTTTTGTCATACTACACCATACAAATAACTCATATTGAGTTATTTGTCAATACATGTAATTCAATTTGAGGTTAGAATGTTCGCCGTTCGATCTGCGAGTGAAATCCTTGATGAAATCCGACGGATAAAAGGACTTGGCTCCGATGCAGCACTTGGAGCTATATTCGGTGTCAGGCAGACAACCGTCTCTTCCTGGCGGGCTCGCAACTCGCTACCCTACGAAGAAATAATCGCTTTCTGTATCAGGGAGGGGATTTCAACCGACAGCCTGCTGCTGGTACAGGGACCGATGAAGGCTTCAAAAGAGGGGATTGGGGAAGACGGTCATCAGTTCTCCGTCACCATTGAGATTGACGACTTGTTCACCACCAGATTGCAAAGGGAACTTGGTGAGCGAACTGTTGAGTGGCTGGCGGCGGAAAGCGGAGTGGATGCGGCGCGGATCGAAGAAATTATCTCCGGTCAGAAACTGCCAACCATCGATGAGCTGGAATCAATTGCCGACGTCCTGAAAGTTAGTATGATTTGGCTGGCACAACGAAGTACGGTTTCAAGCGAGAACTGGATGTTCGAGTTTTTCAAGAAGGGTGGCAAAGCGGTTATTCCAGCGGAAATATTCAAGGCCTATCTGCTGGCGGCGGAAAGTTACATCGAAAAAATGCAGGGTCTCGTCAAGTTATCTCCGGAACTCAAGGCGGATGTCATCACTACGGCATGCCGGGTACATATGAAAGAGATCCCGAACAGTACCGAGGTCAATCCCGAGCTGATCAGATACCTGCTGATGCTACCGAGGTAGTTGTTATAAATTCAGAAATGGCAATGCTATAAAAAGTGCGCTAAATGTAAATTACTGATTTACATTTAGCGCATCATTTATATAATTGATGACAGAAATCAAAATACCGCTATAAAAAAAAGATAAAATGTCAACTGAAGGTTTACATTCCGGTAATAAATTAAAAGAGGCGCTTTTCTCGCTTCCCATGGGGATGCCGGTGACGACCGGCTTGATGGAAGCGTGGGGTATATCGCGTCAACTGGTGCACCAGTATGTTAAAAGCGGTTGGTTGGAACCGTTGGGTTGCAGCTATTACCGGCGTCCGGGAGATGAAATCACCCGCGACGGGGCCCTGGCGGCCTTGAACGCGCAGGGGATACAGGTCCATATCGGGGGAAAATCTGCCTTGGAGGAACACGGGGTTACCCACTACCTTGTGTTGGGGAGTAAGAAACCCTACCTGTACTCCTCTCGACGGAGGAACTTGCCATCATGGTTCAAAGAACAGTTCTCCTGTGAGTTCCGGACAAACCGCCTCTTCGGTGAAGAGGGGGACACGGGGAGCCGGCTTCAGGTAAGACGGCAGGATGCTGGTCCTGAATCTCCTTATGTCTCAGCGCCGGAACGGGCGGTGCTCGAAATGCTCGACGAAGTGCCGGACCGGCAGAGCCGTGACGAGGCAGCCAAGCTGATGGAGCCGTTGTTCACTCTGCGCCCGGATGTGCTTCAGGAGCTTCTGGAAGCCTGCACCCGCATCAAGGTGAAGCGGCTGTTTTTTGCTCTGGCGAAAGAACAGAATTTGCCGGTATTGAATGAACTGGACCGCTCCCGGATCGATTTTGGCGCAGAGTCAGACTACATCCGCTCAATAAAAGGGAATTCCCTGATACTGAAACATCCTGGAAAGCAAGCTGATGCATAATCGCTATCTGGACATAGTGCGGCTGCTCATCGATGCGGCGCCATTTGTCTTCACCGGAGATTGCTTCGCCCTGAAAGGGGGGACGGCGATCAATCTGTTCCTGGAGGAGATGCCGCGGCTGTCCGTTGACATCGACCTGGTCTTCACCGACCTGTCACACCCGGACAGGGAATCGGCCCTGTCAGCAATCGAACGTGAGTTGCACGCTGTCGCCCACCGACTGGAAACCAGGCTGGGAGTCACGGTACGTCCCACACATTCGGGCAGCGATCATGAGTCCAAGTTGTTTGTTTCACGAGGACCGGCACTGCTGAAAATCGAGGTCAACCACGTATTCCGGGGCACGGTATATCCGCCGGTACCCGGCAGCCTGTCGCCAACTGCCCGGAGCAGATTCGAACGGGCGGTGTCCGTACCAATGCTCGACCCGGATGAACTGTATGCCAGTAAACTGGTGGCCGCACTGGATCGCCAGCACCCTCGGGACCTGTTCGACGTAATGCTCCTGCTTGCCGGTCGGGGGATAACCCCGCGTATGCGCCGGGCCTTCACGGTGTACCTTGCCGGCCACAACCGGCCGATTCATGAGCTGCTGGCACCCCATGCAAAAGACATCCGGACAGAATTCGAGAGTGACTTCGTCGGCATGACTGCCCATGACGTGTCACTTGAACAACTCTTGGCGACCCGGGAAGAACTATTCAAGCTGTTGCCTGTAACGCTTGATTATGCCGAGCGCGAATTCCTGCTGGCCGTCAACCGCTGCGAACCTGCTGGGGAGATGATAGGTCTGCCGAATATAGAAAATCTGCCGGCTATCAGGTGGAAACTGTTGAATCTTGGGAAGCTTGCCAGTTCGAATCCGAAGAAATACCGTGCGATGGGGGCAGCACTGGAAGCGGTACTGCGACCATTATGATTGTTCGGGCGAACCCTTCGTTACCAGCAGATTGACGGCAGCGGCCTTGTGCTCGGGGGCAAGGTGAGCATAGCGCAGGGTCATCTTGAGATCGCTGTGGCCCAGCAGCTCACGCACAGTATTCAGATCCACTCCGGCCATAACGAGTTTGCTGGCAAAGTGATGCCTCATGTCATGCCACCGGAAATGGTCGATCTTTGCCAGTTTCAGCAGGGATTGCCATGACCTCTTCGTATGGCTGAATTGCTCGTTCTTTTTGCCGGGGAAAACGACGTCGCCTTCGGTCTGTTTCTGCCAGTTCTTCAATGCGGCGAGCGCCAACACATTCAATGGGATATGTCTGGTTACGCTACTCTTTGCCTCTTCGCCGCGCACCGTGGCGATCTTTCTTTTGAAGTCGATATCGCTCCAGCGCAGACTGAATACCTCGCCGCGTCTCATGCCGGTATTCAGGGAAAGAATCACCATCGGTTTCAGGTGGTCGACATACGTGACCTCTTTGAGATCGGGCAGCAGAGCGTAACCTCGTGCACGCCGCCATTCGTTGGCGCTGTCCCGTTCGCTGCGGAATGTCCCTTCCCTGGCGTCCAGCGCAGCAAGCAGACTCGCTTCCTCATTGCCGTCGAGAAAACGGATGATGGGATTTTTATCGATCTTGAGAGGCTTCACCTTGTTGGCAAGAGGATGAACCTGAAGGTATTCCCATTCAACTGCACGGGAGAGGGCTGCTCGCAAATTTGCCAGATCCCGATTGATGCTGGCCGGCGAAAGCCCCGATTTCAACTTGCTGGTGCGCCACTGCTCAATTGCCCTGGGATTGATTTCATCAAGCTTCGATTCCAATAAGTCGGGGAAACAAGTTTTGATCCGGGCAGCCGTCTGCTCACCGGTCTTCAGATTTTCGATCAGCCAAGGTGAATATACTTTCTCCAGATATTCACTGAGAGTATTCACCTGCTGCTTACTGTCGTTGGGAACGGTGCCGTCTTTCACGGCCCGAAGAATCTTTTCTGCTTTATCTCTGGCCTGAGCTGGTGTAAATAACGTATGTCTGCCGATGACGGTTCTTGTCTGCCTGCCATCCGGCAGTCGGTACCGGACAAGGTACGTTTTGGAGCCCGGTACGGTGTCGCCCTTTTTCGAAATCGTGTCCGGGTATATTTTGAGGGTGAAGCCCTTCAGCTTCGTGTCGTAAATCTCGAAGGCCATTTCCTTGGCGTTGACCTTGCCGCTGCGCAATAATTCGACACCGATATTCTCTTTCATCTCGACACCTCTGATTCCATGGAGCACGTATGGAGCACATTTTGAATATATCATGGGGTGTTGAGATGTACAACCGGATACACAGAATAGCTATTAACATACTGAAATATTTGAGTTAGTTGTTTTCTGATGTATGTGGAGATATGCCGGATTTACTGCAAAAAACCCACTCATAAGGAAGGGGTCGGACGTTCGAATCGTCTCGGGGACGCCATACACATAACTAGCTAATATTGCTAGTACAATAAAGCCCTTGTAGTAAGTGAGACCTTTTATGAGACCTCTTCTGCACGGGCTTTCTTGTATTCACAAGCACGTATACCTACGAAATAACACTTATTACTATCGTTCAGACATACCACCTGATATAGCCCATTACTTTCCTACTGCTGAAGTTAAACGATCCCTCAAGACCAGTGATCCAGGCGCAGCTAAGCTTGCTGCCCTGGATATGGAGCTGAAGGTACAACAAGCATATATCCTATTGCGAGTAGGTAATCTATCTGGTGATATCGTAAAACAGGTAGTGGGAGCAGTAGTTCCAGATGCGAAAAAACCAACTGCACCTGAAGAAAAGGGTAATGTTCTCACAGATGTAATAAGCACCTACACGGCTGAAAAGCAATCAAACTGGACTGACAAGACCAAGATGGAAGTGGCAGGAGTATTCAGGCTGTTGGTGGATATTCTTGGAGATGTTGAAGTATCCACCATCACCAGACCCATGTTGATCCAGCTAAGATCATCCCTACTGAAAGTACCACCAAACTTTTACAAGAAAAATCCTGGCAAATCTGCTAAGGAGGTCACAGGTTCACCTACTGAATCCGGTATTAGTAGCAAGTCGGTAAATAAGCACATGTCCAGAATTGGTAGCCTCCTGAAGTATTGCCAAGAGCAGGGAATGATAACCAGTAACCCTGCTACAGAATTGCAGATAGTGGACAAGCAGAGGGTTGACCAGGAGCGTAGTGCATATAGCGTTAGTGACATTAAGAAGATTATTAGCAACCTACCTTCCGCTACTGAAAGACCAGAACGCTACTGGATACCGTTGATAGGCTTATACTCAGGTATGAGGTTGGCTGAAATATGCCAGCTTCATCTTGAGGATATTATCAAGGTGGATGGTTGCTGGTGCTTTGATATCAACGATGCAAGTAACAAGCAACTGAAGAATGACGCAAGTGTCAGAGTAATACCTGTCCACCCTAAGCTGATCGAGCTTGGCCTTATCCGGTACTATGAAAGCGTGAGAGAATCTAATAATCCCCGACTATGGATGAATCTTTCGTATATTCACTTACATGGATACACAAACACCTTTGGAAAGTGGTATCAGAGGTACAACCGAGAATACGTGACTGATGATCCGAAGAAAGTGTTTCACTCTATGCGCCATCTGTTCACTGATACACTTAAGCAGGCTGGCGTACAAGACACCCTTATATCGGAGCTTGTAGGCCATTCTACCAGTGGTTCTATGACTATGGGGAGATATGGCAAAAGGTATCAGCCGAAAGTATTGTTGGAAGCCTTGGAGAAGCTGGATTATGGTATCAAGCTTTAGCTCCTGGGACGTCTTATAGTATTGAACAATTTGTGTGTAA
>CAYQMO010000213.1:0-6653 GCA_964418315.1 uncultured Geobacter sp.
GTCGAACCATGAGCGGAAGATTAGAACGATTTTTTACCATTCCGTCACCTTCATCGATTGAAGGGGAAACTACACATTCCGTTCCCGTCACCCCTCATATCGTCTTTGCTATCATGCTGCGCACACTTCGCGCCGACCGGCCTCAAACAGAAGTGGCACGACAGCTCAATATTTCATCCCAGGTTTATTCGCAATCCGTACCAAATCCGACCTCTTGGAGGCTATCGTGCCAGAACTTCCGGAAGTAGAAGTCACCCGTCGCCGGCTTGAACGGGATTTAGTGGGGAAACGCTTCACACAGGTGGTGCTGCGGGTTGCCAAGTTGAGGATTCCGGTGCCACCTGAACTCACGGAGATACTGCCGGGGCTGACCCTGCAGGCCATTACCCGGCGCGGCAAGTACCTGCTGTTCGACTGTGGCAGCGGCTCGCTGCTGATTCATCTGGGGATGACCGGTTTTTTGCGGCTGCTCCAAGTTTTCTCACCGCCGGAAAAGCATGATCATATCGATTTTTTATTTGATGACACCCTGCTACTCCGCTTTCACGATCCACGCAAATTCGGTATCGTCAACTGGTTCACCGGTGAACCAGGGCAACAGCCGCTATTGGCGGATATCGGACCGGAACCTCTGACGGACGCTTTTACCGGCGGATACCTTTTTAATGCCGCAAGAGGAAGGAGCGTTACGATCAAACAGTTGATCATGAACAGTGCCGTAGTTGCCGGAGTGGGAAATATCTACGCCAACGAAGCACTGTACCGCGCCGGTATCCGCCCGGATCGTGCCGCAGGATCGCTGACCTTGCACGAATGCTCGCTGCTGGCGGCATCTGTCCGCAGTGTCCTTGAAGAATCAATCAGTGCAGGGATTAACTGTCTGGTAACTGCGGAAACCATCGCCTATTATCCTCAGGAACTCAAGGTTTACGGGCGCGGTGGTGAGGTCTGCTCAGAATGCGATGGGATGCTTGACGAAATGCGGCTTGGAAACAGAAGCACCGTTTTTTGCCGGAATTGCCAAATTTAGCTCTTTCTTCCACAAATCCACCTCAGATAAAACCTTGCGATAGGTCGGCATGATATGCTACTTTCAGCGCCCTAACTTACAAATCCCATCCTTCAGGAGATACTCCCTCATGGCCGAAAAAAGCAACAATCCGGATAAAAACAAAGCGATTGAACTGGCTCTCAGCCAGATAGAAAAACAGTTCGGCAAAGGCGCTATCATGCGGCTCGGTAATGATGAGGCGCTTCCGGGGGTTGAGGCTATTTCCACCGGTTCCATCTCCCTCGACATGGCTCTCGGTGTCGGTGGCGTGCCGCGCGGACGGGTGATTGAAATATATGGCCCCGAATCATCCGGTAAGACAACGCTGGCGCTTCACATTATTGCAGAAGCACAGAAAACGGGAGGGATCGCAGCTTTTATCGATGCTGAACATGCGCTGGATATTGGTTATGCCCGTAAGCTTGGCGTTAAAACCGATGATCTGCTGGTGTCGCAGCCGGATACCGGCGAGCAGGCGCTGGAAATTACTGAGACCCTGGTCAGAAGCGGTGCGATTGACATTCTTGTGGTTGACTCGGTCGCTGCACTGGTGCCAAAGGCAGAGATAGAGGGTGACATGGGCGATTCCCATATGGGTCTGCAGGCCCGTCTGATGTCCCAGGCGCTACGCAAGCTGACCGGCATTATCAGCAAGTCGCACTGCTGTGTTATTTTCATCAATCAGATCCGTATGAAGATCGGGGTTATGTTCGGTAATCCGGAGACTACCACCGGAGGAAACGCGCTTAAATTCTACGCTTCCGTTCGTATGGATATCCGCAAAATAGCCACTCTGAAACAGGGCGACCAGATTATCGGTTCCCGAACACGCGTAAAGATTGTCAAAAATAAGGTTGCTCCCCCGTTTAAAGAGGTTGAGTTTGATATACTCTACGGTGAAGGAATTTCACGTACCGGTGATGTGCTTGACCTGGCGGTAGATAAAAATATTGTTGAAAAGAGCGGTGCCTGGTACTCCTACGGCAAAGAGCGTATCGGTCAGGGGCGTGAGAATTCACGTACCTGGTTGACCGAGCATCCGGATACACTGGCTGAGATTGAAGGCAAGCTGATGGATCTGCTGAAACCTGCACCGGTGCCAGCATAAAAAGTCTGATTTTTTCAGACCGGTCTGACAAGTCTGACTAGTCTGAAGACAAGAGGCACACAATGGAACTGGACGAAATACTCACCATCGCTTATAAGGCCAAGGGCTCAGATATTCATATCAAGACCGGTCTGCCGCCTATCGTAAGAATCGATGGGCGACTGCACCCGATTCCGAACGCACCGCGCATGTCTTCCGATTTTGTTTTCGACACCGCCAACTCGATGATGAACGATCGTCAGCGGCGTATATTTGAGGAAAATTATGAAGTAGATCTGGCGTACGCCGTGCCGGGTCTGGGGCGTTTCAGAGTCAGTGCCTACCGGCAACGCGGTACAGTAGCGATGGTATTTCGTGCAATCGCTATTGTTATTCCGACACTGGAGGGGCTTAATCTCCCGCCCATTATTAAGAAAATCTGTCAGGAAGAGCGTGGTCTGGTCCTGGTGACCGGCACAACCGGATCAGGTAAATCCAGTACCCTGGCGGCGATGATTGACATGATCAATCAAACCCGTACAAGTAACATCATTACCATCGAAGACCCGATCGAGTTTCTGCATCGTGACAACAAGAGCATCATCAGTCAACGTGAGATCGGCACCGATACCCACACATTCGCAGCGGCTCTTAAAGGTGCGCTTCGCCAGGATCCGGATGTCATTCTGGTTGGAGAGATGCGTGATCATGAAACCATTGAAATCGCTATGACTGCCGCTGAAACCGGGCATTTGGTTATGTCCACCCTCCATACCACGGACGCAGCCGAAACCATTAACCGAATCATCGGGGTGTTCCCTCCGTATCATCAGCGTCAGGTGAGAATCCAGCTCGCCAGAATTATCAAAGGAGTTGTTTCCCAGCGACTAGTGCCGAAATTTGATGGCAGAGGGCGTGTTCCGGCTGTGGAGGTTATGCTGGCTTCTGCGCGTGTCAGGGAATGTATTGATGACCAGGAGAAGACAAAGCAGTTGCATGATGCTATTTCACAGGGATATGTCTCATATGGCATGCAGAGTTTTGACCAGTCACTGATGAAGCTCTATTCCAGCAAGCTGATATCGTATGAAGAGGCATTGCGCCAAAGTTCCAATCCGGATGATTTTGCCCTCAAAGTCTCCGGTATCTCCTCTACTTCAGATGCCTCCTGGGAGGGTTTTGAAAATAAACCCGAAGAGCCTGCTGCCGAGTCGGATAAGCTTGATATTGAAAAATACTGAACCGTTTACGCCGGAGCAGGCGTACCAGTATGCGCTGCGGTTGCTGACCGGGCAGGATTATACGGTCGCAAGAATCAGGCAAAAACTGGCGTTGCGAAATGTCGCCGAGCGGGATGTCGATGATATGATATACCGTCTGCAGTGTGAGGGATGGTTGGATGACCGTCGCTTTGCTGCCAGATTTGCAGATGCTGCAATCTCCTCCGGTCGCTATTACGGTGTGCGCCTCCGTTTGGAGATGCGTCGCAGAGGATTCACCGCAGATATCGTGAATGAAACCGTTTTACCTCTTCTCACGGAGAGCGATGAACTTTCCGAGGTCAGGTCGGCAGCAGCGCGACGCTCCCCCGGATTTTCCTATTCAGAGGCTAGTGATAGGGATAAAAGGCGGATGATCGGATTTTTGCAGCGACGCGGATTCGGGTTTTCTGCGATAATGCGGGCTCTTCGGACGGAGTCAGATTCGTAAAATAGAACGTAACACAATAGAACGCGGGAAGGGCGGAAAAAGCGGATAAAATCGGATTGAAACACAAATTTAGATTGTATGAGGAACTTATGACAGGTACAGAGATTCGGGCACGTTTTCTTCAATATTTTGCCGATCGTGGTCACACGGTCGTTCCGAGTTCGGGGATTCTTCCCAAGAACGATCCGACTCTTATGTTTGCCAATGCCGGTATGAACCAGTTCAAGGACTGTTTTCTCGGCTTGGAAGACCGGGGTTATTACCGGGCGGTAAGTTCACAAAAATGTGTTCGGGCGGGCGGTAAGCATAATGACCTTGAAAACGTCGGTCGGACGGCACGACACCACACTTTTTTCGAAATGCTGGGGAATTTCTCCTTTGGCGATTATTTCAAAAAAGAGGCGATTGCCTACGCCTGGGAGTTTCTCACTATAGAGTTGAAGCTCGACAAAAGCCGACTGTATGTGACGGTGTATACCGACGATGATGAAGCGGCCGATATCTGGCATCTTCAGGAAGGGATCCCGCGTGAGCGGATTTTCCGCTTCGGCGAAAAGGATAACTTCTGGTCGATGGGTGATACCGGCCCCTGCGGGCCGTGCAGTGAGATTTTCTACGATCAGGGCGCCGAAATCGGGTGTGATCGTCCGGATTGCAATATCGGCTGCGAATGCGACCGGTACATGGAGATCTGGAACAACGTCTTCATGCAGTTCAACCGGTCAAGTGACGGTACTCTGACGCCGCTGCCGAAACCATCGGTCGATACAGGAATGGGTCTGGAGCGCGTTTCGGCGGTTATGCAGGGGGTGACATCAAACTACGACATCGATATCCTCCAGGGGATTATCCGTCATATTGAGCGCTTGACCGGTAAGAAGTACGGCGCCGATGAGAAAGACAATGTCTCGATGAGGGTTATTGCCGATCATGCCCGAGCGGTGACATTCCTGATCTGTGACGGCGCCCTCCCCTCCAACGAAGGTCGCGGCTATGTGTTGCGGCGTATCATGCGCCGGGCGGCCCGCCATGCAAAGATGCTCGGCTGCGCTGAACCGATGCTGTTCAATATGGTAGATGCTGTGCGTGAGGTCATGGGTGATGCCTACCATGAGCTGCAAGAACGCGAAGAGTATATCAAGAAGGTTGTACTGGCCGAAGAGCAGCGCTTCATCGAGACCCTTGATCGTGGTCTGGCCATTCTCAACGATGAGGTAGCCTTGCTGCGTAGTGCCGGCAAAAATACCATCCCCGGCGAAGCACTGTTCAAGCTGTACGATACATACGGTTTTCCGACGGATCTGACTGCAGATATCGTAGAGAGTGAAGGCTTTACCATCGACGAAGCCGGCTTTGAAATCTGCATGGAGCGACAGAGAGCGCAGGCTCGCGAGCACTGGAAAGGTTCCGGTGAAGAGGGGATCGCCCAGATCTATAAGGAGCTGCACAGCAGTGGTGTACGTGGCCTGTTTGTCGGCTATGACGAAATGTCTGTCTATGCACCGGTGCTGGCGGTTATCCGTGATGGTGTTCCGGTAGAAACCGCGAATGTCGGAGACTCTGTAGCGGTGATAACGGAGAAGACCCCCTTTTACGGCGATTCGGGTGGCCAGAAAGGTGACTGCGGCACCATTTCAACAGGTAATGCCCACCTTGAGGTTACTGCCGCCAGCCGCCCCTTTATCGACCTGATTGTACACCATGCGATAGTTAAAGAAGGGATTCTCAAAGTCGGAGATGCTGCCGACCTTAAAGTGGCACAAGCAGAGCGTGACGCTACCTGCCGCAATCATACGGCAACACACCTCCTGCAGAGTGCGCTGCGCCAGGTATTGGGCGAGCATGTCAAACAGGCCGGCTCGCTGGTTTCGCAGGGTCGGCTCCGTTTTGACTTTACCCATTTTTCTGCGCTGACCGATCGTGAGATTCGCCAGGTTGAGACGATTGTCAACCGGTTAGTAATGGCGAATGATCAGGTAGTTATCCGTGAGATGAATATCGCCGAAGCGATTGAGACGGGCGCCACCGCGCTTTTTGATGAAAAGTACGGGGATTCTGTTCGAGTCGTAAAAGTCGGTGATGTCAGCATGGAGCTCTGCGGGGGAACCCACGTACGTGCCGCCGGCGACATAGGACTGTTCAAAATTGTCTCTGAAGCGGGCATTGCTGCCGGAGTACGACGTATTGAGGCATTGAGCGGTTTTGGGGCTCTAGATTTTGTCCGGCAGATGGAGGACGAACAGAAGGAAATTGCAGCGCTGCTTAAATCTGAAACGGGGAATTCGCGCGACAGAGTCGAAAAATTGCTGGCTGGTCAGAAAGAGCTGCAGCGGGAAATAGAAGCGTTAAAAGCAAAACTGAATGTTGCCGCTTCCGGAGATCTGCTGTCACAGGCTGTCGAACTGCAAGGGGTCAAGCTACTCGCCGTACATGTTCAGGTAGAGGATATCAAGGCGCTGCGTGATCTTTCCGACACACTGAAGGATCGAATCGGCAGCGGGGTGATTGTCCTTGGCACCGAGATTGTCGGCAAGGCGAATCTCCTGGTAGCAGTGACTAAAGAGCTGAGTAACACCATCAAGGCCGGCGATATCATCAAACAGATTGCGCCCATTATTGGCGGCAGTGGCGGCGGCAAGCCGGAACTTGCCCAGGCGGGCGGGAATCTGCCGGATAAGATTGAGGACGCATTGGCGGCAGTTGTCGGGATTCTGTCAGCGCGGTGATCAATTATTACAGGGAAAGAACGATGAAAACTCTAATAGAAAAAGCTAATACCCTGATGGAGGCGCTGCCGTACATCCG
>CAYQMO010000214.1:0-6635 GCA_964418315.1 uncultured Geobacter sp.
ATTTGAACCACAGAGCAACAGAGCAACAGAGTAATAACAAGGAAAAATTCAGGTTAAAACCAGGAAAAAACATACACCATTTTGGTTACGCCTGTTGTTGATGTAACTGTCTGATTTCTCAGTTGCTCTGTTGCTCTGTGGTTCATGAACAGCAGTTTTTAGGATAAATGACATGGAAGCAGAAAACTGACAGGATGTCCGTGCTCCCGGAATACCACGTATTGTCAACCGCCTGCCGACAAGCTCAACTGAAAAATCATCTCTATCCTACCTGTACCGAGATCCGTTTTGGTTTGGCGACTTCCGCCTTGGGCACCTTCAGAGTCAGAATGCCGTTGACAAACTCTGCCTTTGCCTTTTCGTGGTCGAGGCTTTCCGGGATCGTGAATTGACGGTAGTAACTGGCAAGTTCGAATTCACGATAGACAGAGGTGCCCGGAATGCTGTGCTGTGCCGGTGCAGTGATGGTCAGGATGCCTTTTTCAACGTTAACATCGAGAGCCTCTTTGGATGCACCGGGAATATCTGCAGTAAGAACAAGTCCTTCCTCGGTCTCGATGATATTTACCGCCGGGCGGATATATTTTTCGCTAGACCGGGTCTCTTCACGAGACTGAACATTCCTTTCATCATTTCTTTCCGTCAAGCTGTTTGCTGCCATGATAATTACCTCCTTTCGAAGTGGTATTTGTGATTATGAAAGTTTGATTTCAATTTTTTTCGGTTTGGCATGTTCAGCCTTGGCCAGGGTGATCTGCATGATGCCGTCCTTGCACTGAGCAGTGATCTTTTCAGGATCAATCTCGACCGGCAGCTCCAGTGTGCGGGAGAACTTGCCTGAACCGAGTTCCGAGCGGTGCACAATCTGGCCTTCTTTTTCGACAAATGGTTTACGTTCCCCGCTTATGGTGACAGTGTTCCGCAGAACAGAAAGATCAACATCCTTCGGATCTACGCCGGGAACCAGTGCCTCAATATAGACATGCCCCTCGTTCTCGCTGAAATTGACCAGCGGGAAGCGACGGGTTGTTACCGGCGAGAGGAATGTCCTACCCAATGGCCGACTGTAACCTGCGCCACGGAACGCTTCATCCATTTCCCTTCTCAGATTGTCCAATTCTTTAAAAACATCCCAGGTTGCCATGTGAATTACCTCCTTTCTATTTTTGTGCTTCTGAAATATTGATAAGCAATTATTTTCAAAAATCAAGAGGGGGGGTATTTAAATTCAGTGGAGATATGTATGATGTCCGCGATCGACTCCCCCCCCAATTGATAGGAACTGGAATGACTTTGCGCTGTGTCATAACATTGAAAAGAGAGTTAGATGAGTGTATGATTGCGACTTCTGGAGGAGCAGAGCATGTCAACTCTGGCACTTAACATACGGATGCAGGGCAAACTGGTTGTTATCATTGGCGGCGGCAGCGTGGCTCAGCGCAAACTCGGGAAATTGCTGGCGGCAGGAGCAGTTGTCAGGGTCGTAGCCATTGAAATCTGCACCGGGATTAATGCGCTGAAGGATTCGGAAAAAGTCGCCGTACGAGTCGGTCACTATATGGCCGCCGATCTTGATAACGCCTTTCTGGTTATCGCAGCCACCAACGATAAAATCGTAAATGAGCAGGTTCGAGATGACGCACTACAACGGGGAATCTTGGTTACCATAGCCGATAATCCGTCTGCAGGAGACTGCACTTTTCCTGCTCTTCTGCAACTGGGTGATCTCGATATCGCTGTTTCAACCGGTGGCCGTTGTCCGACATTTGCCGTTGACGTACGTGATCAGATTGCCCGACATATCGGTGGTGAATACGCTGAAATCCTTGAGCGGGTCGCAGCAGAACGAGAAAAGCTGTTGACGAACGGGAACTCCAGCACATACAATGTGCAGATTTTACGCTCGCTTGCAAGTAGTCTCATCGCCGAGTTTACAGATCGCAAGGAATTGCTACCATGACGTTGATACATCTGTTTTTCATTCTTACGGTAGTTTTATATGGCTGTGCTACCGCCGCATACATCGCCTGCCTGGTGCGCACTTCACCGCCACTGACACGTTGGGCAGGGCGTATCCTGACTGTTGGTTTCATCACACATCTGCTCTCTACAATTCATCTTGCCGTTAAGATGGAATACCTGCCTCTTACCAACATGCAGGAATCACTCTCTTTTTTCAGCCTTGCGGTTGTTGGTTGTTTTATCTTTTTTGAGCGGAGATACAAAGTCACAACGCTCGGATCTTTTGTTGTTCCTGTCGCACTCATTATGCTGACGGCATCAAGTTCATTACACACAGAAGCGCGCCAGCTTCCGCCTATACTTCAGAGTAACTGGTTCTGGTTCCATGCACTGCTGGCTTTTGCCAGTTATGCCTGCTTCACAATTGCCGCCGGCGTAGCCGTCATGTACCTGATCCAGCGGTATTTCCTCAAAACCAAGCAATTTGGCGCACTCTTCCAGAGACTTCCATCACTGGAAACGCTGGAGGACATCAGTTACCGTTGCCTGACAGTCGGCTGGCCGCTATTGACGGTCGCCATTATCTCCGGCTCCATCTGGTCGGATCAGGCGATGGGAAGCTACTGGGTATGGGATCGCAAGCAGACCTGGTCCCTGATCATCTGGGTTATATATGCTGCGCTCCTCCATGGCCGCCTTACAATCGGCTGGCGTGGAAAGCGGGCTGCCATACTGTCAATAATCGGTTTCATCGTGGTGTTGTTCACTTTTTTCAGCATGAAGCACAGCATAACCTGGTAGAACCGTAACATGCATGCCTATGCAGATATATATGAAACCTTAAAATGGAATTATTGATGAATATCGTAGTTGTCGGCCTCTCTCATAAAACCGCTACCGTTAAGATTAGAGAAAAAGTAGCGTTCTCGCCAAATAATATTGAAAAGCCACTCAGAGAATTGATCACACTTGATGGCATAATCGAAGGGGTGATTGTCTCCACCTGCAACCGTGTCGAGATTTATGCCACAACCAGGGACATTGCAGGCGGCATCGCTCGCATCAAACGGTTTATGGCCGAATATCACCACCTCACATTTGAAGATATTGAGCCGCATCTGTACAGTTATCACGCCGAAGATGCCATCCGCCACGTATTCAGGGTTGCCTCAAGTCTCGATTCAATGGTTGTCGGCGAACCGCAGATACTTGGGCAGATTAAGACCTCCTACGGTTATGCCGCCGAATTCAAATCTTCCGGGATAATTCTCAATCGCTTTCTGCACAAGGCGTTTTCCGTTGCCAAGCGGGTGCGCACCGAAACCAGAATTGCAACTGCTGCAGTTTCCGTTGCCTTTGCCGCCGTGGAACTTGCCAAAAAAGTTCTCGGGGATCTGTCGGACAAAACCGTTATGCTGATCGGTGCCGGGGAAATGTGTGAACTGGCTGCCAAACACTTTGTAAACAGTGGTGCAAAAGGGGTGATGGTGACAAACCGCACCTTTGAACGGGCGGAACGCCTGGCGCAAGAGTTCGGAGGTGTGGCGGTTCCTTTCGAGTCATTTCTGGAGCAACTCCACCTGGCCGATATTGTGCTCTCTTCTACAGGTGCCCCCCACTGCATCATTGTCCCGAAGGATGTCGAAGAGGTCGTCAAGCGCCGTCGGTTCAAGCCGATTTTTTTCATTGATATCGCCGTGCCCCGCGATATTGACCCCAAGGTTGACGGCGTTGAGAGCGCCTACCTTTTTACTGTCGATGACTTGCAGGAGATAGTTCAGGCCAATCTTGCCCAGCGCAGTCTGGAGGCTGAAAAAGCCGAAGAGATTATCAATCAGGAGATAGTCCAGTTTCACAAATGGCTTTCTACACTGGAAGTTACCCCAACCATTGTATCGCTGCGTAACCACTTTGACGAAATTCGCCGGGCAGAACTTGAAAAGACTATCTCCGGATGGAAGGATTTACCCCCCGATGCTGAAAAGCGTCTGGAGACGCTCACACTCGCCATTATGAACAAACTGCTTCATTCCCCCACGACCTTGCTCAAGCAGACCGGCCAGGGGGGGCGTGTGGATCTGTATGTTGATGCGTTGCGTCAACTGTTTGGACTGGAAGCGGTGCGAAGAGACGACGAAGAGCTGGAACTGGAAGACTAACGATACTTAAAGAGCTATCTACTCACCATAAGAAATGGAGATCAGCATGACCCCGAAAAAACTGAGAATAGGTACCCGTGCCAGTCAACTGGCTCTCTGGCAGGCTAACTGGGTAAAGTCAGAGCTTGAAAAACGGTACCCCGGCCTGGAAGTAACCCTGACAAAGATCAAGACCATTGGTGACAAAATTCTTGATGTCCCTTTGGCACAGGTCGGGGGGAAGGGGCTGTTCGTCAAGGAGATAGAGGAGGCGATGCTGCGAGGTGAAATCGACATCGCCGTGCACAGCATGAAAGACGTGCCGACCGACTTCCCGGAAGGTCTGGGTCTGTACTGTATTACCGAACGTGAAGATCCGCGTGACGCAGTGATCTCACGCAACGTGAAATTTGCCGATCTGCCGCAGGGAGCCCGTATCGGCACCAGCGCCCTGCGCCGTCAGGCTCAGCTCCTGAAACTGCGACCCGATCTGCAGATGTGCATGATTCGAGGTAACGTGGAGACCCGCATCAGAAAACTTACCGAAGACAATCTGGATGCGGTCATCCTGGCTGCCGCCGGGCTGAAACGCCTCGGTTTCACCGACAGTGTCACCGAATATCTTGGTGTCGATCTCTCCATTCCGGCCATCGGCCAGGGCGCTCTGGGAATCGAATGCCGTCTGGCCGACCCGGTCATCACCAAAACTATTGCTTTCTTCAATCACGCTGATACCAGCTATGCGGTTCGCGCTGAACGCGCCCTGCTTAAACGGTGCGAGGGTGGCTGTCAGGTGCCGATTGCGGCTCACGGAATCGTCAGTGACGGCCAATTGCGTCTGGTTGGTTTTATCGCTGCGGTTGATGGTCAACGCTCTGTTCGCGGCGAAATCAGCGGGGCGGTGGCCGAAAGCGAGCAGTTGGGAATCCGTCTTGCGGATAAGTTACTCGCCGAAGGTGGCAGGGCAATTCTGGAAGAGGTTTATCAGAGGTCCATAGGTGAGTAACGGTATCGTTTATCTTGTCGGCGCTGGCCCCGGTGACCCATCACTTATTACGCTGCGCGGCGTTGAGTGTTTAAGAAAAGCCGACGTAGTTGTCTACGACTATCTGGCGAATGAACAGTTGCTGAACCACGCTCCCCAAAGCGCCGAGCGTATTTATGCCGGCAAAATCGGAGGGCGTCACAATCAGGGCCAGTGCGAGATAAATAATGTTCTTGTTGAAAAGGGGAGAGAAGGGAAAATTGTCGTTCGTCTCAAGGGTGGTGATTCCTTTGTCTTTGGCCGTGGAGGAGAAGAGTGTGAGGCGCTGCGTGACGCCGGCATCCCTTTTGAAGTTGTTCCCGGAGTAACCGCCGCTGTCGGTGCCTCTGCTTATGCCGGTATCCCGCTCACCCATCGAGATATAACCGCCTCGGTAGCTTTCGTAACCGGTCAGGAAGGGAAAGAAAAGGATGAGTCGAACATCGACTGGGAACGTCTCTCCCTAGGAGGCGGTACAGTTGTCTTTTATATGGGGGTCACCAACTTGCGCCGTAACATGGAGCGCATGGTGGAGCAGGGCAGATCCCCGCAAACTCCGGTAGCCTTGGTCCGCTGGGCGACAACCCCACGCCAGCAGGTTTTGGTCGGTACATTGGCTGATATTGCTGATCTGGCTGAAGAGTGCGGTCTCAAACCCCCTGCGGTGACTATTGTCGGAGAAGTGGTGTCGTTGCGGGAGAAGTTGCAGTGGTTTGATCAACGGTCATTGTGCGGGAAGAAGATAATTGTGACTCGCGCCGCCGAACAGGCAGGTGAATTTTCAGCCAAGCTGGTAGCTCGTGGAGCGACGGTTCTGGAATGTCCTATGATTAGTCTGGTTGAACCTGATAGCTGGCAACTGCTTGATCTTGCGATTCGTGACCTGTCAGGGTACGACTGGCTGGTGCTGACTTCAGGAAATGCCGTGCGATACTTCTTTAACCGCCTGAAATCGCTTGGATTGGACGCCAGAGCCCTGGCTGGGTGCAGAATCTGCGCAGTCGGTCCCAAGACGGCTGACGAAATTCGCCTCTTTGGTATAAAGCCGGATCTGGTGCCAACAGACTACAAAGCCGAAGGGGTTGTTGAAGAGTTTTCCCGCATCGATTTGCGCAATAGCCGGGTACTATACCCGCGCGCGGACAAGGCTCGTGATATTATTCCACGCGAATTGCAACGACTTGGTGCGCATCTGGACAGCCCTGTAGCGTATTGCAATATTGTTCCGGAACGGCTTCCCCCGGAAACGCTTTTTGCCCTGGAAAAACGCTCCGTTGATTGTATCACCTTCACGTCATCATCAACAGTTCAGAACCTGGCGGCCATGCTGGGAGAAGAGCTGATGCTGGATATGCTGAAAGGAGTGGTAGTCGCATCAATCGGTCCGATCACGTCCAAAAGCTGTCGAGAACTAGGTTTGAAAGTGGACATAGAGCCGGCAGAGCATACCCTTGATGCGATGACAGAAGCGCTCGAAGCTCACTTCAAATAACAATTTGATTAGCGGGGGG
>CAYQMO010000215.1:0-6550 GCA_964418315.1 uncultured Geobacter sp.
CCAAAATACTGATTGTAGATGACGAGCAGAGTATACGTGATGTTCTTGAGCAAATTATCTCTCGCGGATTGAGCGGTACAACTCCATTGTTTATCCATGCCGAAAATGGTCAGGTAGCGCTTGATATCCTCAAGAACAATCCGGATGTTGATGTCATTACTCTTGATCTGAATATGCCGGTAATGGACGGCTTTGAGACACTTGCGCGGTTAAGGGCTGATCTGCGCTTGCAGACAATCCCGGTGTTTGTCTTCAGTGGCGATAAGGGTGATGCCACCAAAGCGCTTAAACTTGGTGCCCGTGACTTTATCAACAAACCTGGTGATTACAATGAAATCAGTATACGTGTACTGAACCTGATTGAGAGCAAACGCCGAACCGAAGCAGGCGAACTTGCCAAGACAAATTTCCTCTCCACCATCAGTCATGAATTGCGGACGCCGATGAACGGTGTTGAAGGTGCGACTCAACTGTTACAGACGACAGAACTGACGGACGAACAGACCGAATATGTAGAGATGCTTGAAAAATCGGCAAACGACATGATGACGATAATCGATAATTGCCTCAACTTCCTGCAAAGCGAAAATCCGCTTCACAACCTGCCGGTCGTTACCTTTGATCTCCGGACAACTGTTCAGGAGTCGATTGCCTCCCTCGCCTTTGAGGCGAAAAAGAACAGAGTAACGGTGATGGATGTTGAGATTCACCCCGATATCCCGGAAAATCTGACCGGATTGCCGGACAAATTGCAACTGATATTCCATCATCTGCTCAGCAATGCCATAAAATTCTCCCCTGCAGGAAAGGTTGTCGCACGTATCGAGCCGGGCGAACGGGAGGAGCAGTGCATCCAGTTAAACTGCTCCGTAACAGATACCGGCATCGGCGTGACGCCGGAAACCCAATCGGTGATCTTTGAGCCATTTACTCAGGCAGATGGTTCAACTAAACGCGCATTTGGCGGTCTTGGCATAGGACTTTCGATTGCCAGCCGCGTGGTACAGATGATGGGTGGCTCTATTCTGGTTGCGGACAATCCGGGCGGTGGGAGTAGATTCAGTTTTACGGTCAGTTGCGGCATTGCTTGCGGGTAGCTTCACTGTTAGTACTGATATCAATACATCACCATCAAAGGAGAAAGGAGAACACTACCATGGCACACATACTGGTAATTGATGACGAAGCGGATATACGCACCATCCTGGAAAGATTTTTCAAAAAGGTAGGACACACGGTTGATACTGCCGGAGATGGCAAGGCGGCTATGCGCCTGCTAAAGCTTAATCACTATGATCTGGTAACCACCGACGTAATGATGCCGGAAATGGACGGCCTAGAAGTTATCAGCGCGATTAGAAGGGAATTTTCGGATATAAGGATCATCGCAATGACCGGAGGAGCTGCCTACGTAGACAGGAATCTCATGCTCTCGACTGCCAAAGCAATGCGGGCAGATAAAGTAATTGCCAAACCTCTTGATATTAAAGTGCTGAAAGTTGCCGTAGACGAACTGCTGGCAAATGGGACTGAAGGCTGATGAAATAATTTAAATTTGTATAGGGAGAGATAATGACATACCGATTAACATTGCCAGAATACGAAGCTCTTGTCGAGCAGTCTCCAATTCTAAGCTGGAGAGCAAATACTGATGCTCTCTGCGATTACTTCAATGACCGATGGCTTTCCTTTAGAGGGCGTACAATGGAGCAAGAGTATGGCAACGGTTGGGCTGAGGGGGTTCATCCGGATGATTTTGACCGCTGTCTCAAGATATATTCAGATAACTTCAAAATACGCAAGACGTTTGAAATGGAGTACCGTTTAATGCGGCATGACGGTGTATATCGCTGGATATTTGACAGGGGCGTTCCTTTCTATAACGATAACCAAGAGTTTGCCGGGTTTATTGGAAGTTGCGTAGATGTTACGGAACGGGTTGAGGCACAAGATGCATTACGAGCAAACCTTGAAAACCAGATAAAACAGTTGAAGGGTATTATCCCTATTTGCAGCTATTGCAAAAAGATACGAGACGATGAGGAGAGTTGGCATCAACTTGAAACTTATATTTCGGAACATTCAGAAGCACTTTTCAGTCACGGAATATGTCCAACATGTTTTGATGAACAGATGAAGGAAATAAACGCATTGCAGATATAATCTGATGAGGAACATATGAATTTCAGTATTAATATATTCAGGTTGAAGCTCGAAACACGTCTATGGATCCTCTTGCTGATCTTTTTCCTGGTCGGTATTTGGTCTCTTACACTCTATGTCACATACGTTATGCAGGAAGATACCCAAAAGCTGCTGTTTGAACAGCAACAATCGACGGCTGCGTTGCTGGTTGCGGAGATTGACCAGGAGTTAGGGAGCCGGCTGAGTTCGCTGGCAACGGTTGCCGGAAGGATCACACCGACCGTTCTTGGCAATACGAGGGCTTTACAGGCGGAGTTGGAGCAACGACCGTTACTGTTGAATTTGTTCAACGCCGGCTGTTTCGTGACCCGGCTTGATGGCACCCCGGTCGCAGATATTCCGGTTTCCGCAAATCGGCTTGGTTTGAATGTCAGCGATAGGGACTACATGATTGCTGCGCTCAAAGAGGGGAAAGCGACCGTCGGGACGGTGGTAATCGGCAAAAGCCTTAAAAAACCGGTATTCTCGATCGCCGCTCCGATCCGGGATGAAATGGGAAAGGTCATCGGCGTGCTGGTCGGAGTGACGGACCTTGGCAAGCCAAATTTCCTGGACGAGATTACGACAAACAGATATGGCAAAAGCGGCAGCTATCTGATTATAGCGCGGCAACAGAGGCAGATAATAGCGGCAACCGATAAGAACCGTATCTTGGAAATACTTCCGCCATCAGGTGTAAACAAGTTTATCGACCAGGCTATTCAAGGATTTGATTCGTCCGGTGTCACCATAAATTCAGAGGGTGTTGAAGTATTGGCTTCAGTTAAAAACATCACGAAGGCTCACTGGCACGTTGTCGTACAGATTTCAACAGAAGAGGCCTTTGCCCCGATTCACTCCATGAAACACCGGATGCTGCTGGTCGCACTTGTTTTAACCTTTTCAATGTGTGGTCTGACCTGGCGGCTCATCAGGAAGCAGCAGCTAAATAAAGTTATGGAGCTGCTTGTGGAGGAACGTACCAATGAACTGCGTAGATCGCAAGCGAGCGAACTGTTTCGCAGTGAAATACTCGAATTGCTGGCAGATGATGTGCCGCTCGCCAAAGTTCTTGAAGCCATAGTGCGGGGAGTGGAGGAGATTAATAAGACGATGCTCTGCAGCATATTGCTGCTGGATAGTGAAGGGAGACATCTTGGCAATGGCATCGCCCCCAGTCTGCCAGGTTTTTATAACTCAGCAATTGAAGGGCTTGAAATCGGCATGGGTGTCGGCTCCTGCGGTACTGCCGCTTTTACCGGCGAGCGTGTTATCGTTGAAGACATTGTCACGCACCCCTATTGGGCGTCTTTCAAAGAGCTGGCCGCCCGTGCAGGACTGGGTGCCTGCTGGTCGCAACCGGTTATCTCTTCATCCAACCAGGTGCTTGGCACCTTTGCCGTCTATCACCGCGAAGCACGCTCACCTGATGATCAAGAAATATCTACCATTGAACAGGCTGCCAATCTGGCCAGCATAGCCATTGATAAATCCATAGTATCTAAAGCTCTACAAACCAGTGAACGGCGTTTCCGCTCCTTTGTAGAAAATGCTAATGATCTCATTTACCTGCTGTCTCCGACAGGAATAATTTCCTATGTCGCTCCGAATGTAGAGCAGCTTTTGGGGTACCGGTCAGACGAACTGATCGGGACATCTTTCACTCCGCTTATTCATGAAGAGGATCTTCCTGCATGCATACTGTTTCTGCAGCAGCTTATTGAGTCTGGGAGAAAAATGAGCGGGCTGGAATACCGGATCCGTCACAAAAACGGAAACTGGCTCTGGTTTGTGACTAATGCATCGCCTTTGAGAGATCCGGTTACTGATGAAGTGTCATTTTCGGCAATCGGACACAACATCTCAGAGCGCAAACTGATGGAAAATGAGTTGCTCCATAAACAGATGTTACTCGAAGATATGAATCGGGTACTTGAGGAACATTTAGCGTCAGAACAGCAAAAAAGCTCCGAACTGGTTGATCTGCTTAAGCGTCTGCAGCATAGCGAAGATGTTTACCACTCTCTGGTCGAAACATCGCAGGATCTGATCTGGCGCTGCGATGTTGATGGAAGATATGACTACCTCAATCTGGCCTGGGGGCATATTTTGGGCTATGAAATGGATGAGATGATGGGTAAAAAACACTCCGATTTTCAAACAGATGAGGAGGCGGAATCATATCGGAAAGAGTTTGACTGCCTGCAGCATGGTGAATCAGTGGAGCAATTTGAAACCACTTTTACCGGAAAGTCCGGTAACGCAATACATTTGGTGTTCAACGCCCTGTATGTGATGAATGAACAGCACGAGTTTATCGGGTCCAGCGGCACTGCCCACGACATCACAAGGCGCAAGCAGATTGAAAACAAGCTGCAGGAGAGCGAAGAGAAGTACCGTATTCTTCTGGAAGAGTCCGGCGACGCCATCTTTGCCCTTACAGCGGACGGGCGCTACACTTTCGTCAACCGGGCTTTCTCCGAAGGTATAGGTAAGCCGGTTGAAGAGATTATCGGCAAAACTCTTTGGGATGTATTTCCAAAAGAGGAGGCAGAAAAACGTTTCTCAGCACTCAGTTCGGCATTCCGTACAGGTGAAGCAGTGAGTATTGAAGTCTGCATCCCCCATACGGACGGCGTCAGTTATTATCTTACAACAATTAATCCGATCAAGGACACGGATGGAAATATTAATGCCGCCATCTGCTCATCCAAAAACATCACGGAGCTAAAAAACAGCGAGAAAAGGTTGAGTGAGATAACTGAAAGGGTGATGGAACAGTCACGGGAACTTCAACAGTTCAACGAATTGCTGGAACAGCGGATATATGAACGAACTCAGGAATTGCTGGCGAGCCAGTCCCGCATCAACGAGTTGTCAGAGAAGAGCCACACCGTGTTCTGGGAAGTAGACGCCCAGGGTCTCTACACATATATCAACCATGTGTCTGATCTGTTATTCGGATACCGGCCTGAAGAAATGATCGGGAGGATGCACTTCTACGACCTGTTTCCGGAAAACGAGCGTGAAGAGTTCAAAAAGGCAACCTTTACTGCCTTTGAGCGCATGGAACAACTTAACAATATTGAAACCCGCATACAAACCAAGGATAATCGAACCATTTGGATATCCACTAATGCCATTCCGATGCTGGGTGACGATGGAACTCTGCTTGGCTACCGTGGCAGTGATACCGACGTTACCGAGAATTTAAAGCTAAAAGAACAGTTGCTCCAGTCCCAGAAAATGGAGGCCGTCGGCCAGCTTGCCGGGGGCCTGGCCCACGATTTCAATAATATACTAAGCATTATCAACGGCTACTGCTGTCTGTTGCAGATGGATATAGAGGATGATGAAAGAGTGAAAGGTTCAATGGACAAAATTCTGGCAGCATCAGCACGGGCTAGTGAGTTGACCCACAGCATGCTTGCTTTCAGCCGCACTCAGGTTATGAAACCGGAGAACCAGAACCTGAACGAGGTCGTGTCAAAAACGGCTGCATTTGTTGAAAAAATTATCGGAGATAACATTCAGTTCAAAACTGTAACCAATGAAGCAACTCTCCCGGTGTTTGTTGACGGAGGACAGATCGAGCAGGTTCTGATCAATCTGTCAAATAATGCCAGGGATGCTATGCCAAGTGGAGGTAAGCTGACAATCACAACCGATTGCATGAGCATGGGTGGGGCGTTTGTATCTGAGCACGGCTTTGGAAAACAGGGGAGGTATGCCGTCATCACCGTTTCCGATTCGGGTACAGGTATGGATGAGGCGACCAGAAAGAAGATATTTGAGCCGTTCTTCACTACCAAAGCGGTTGACAAAGGGACCGGACTCGGCCTGGCAATGGTGTATGGCATCGTTAAGCAGCATAATGGCTATGTCGATGTCTCCAGCGCGCCGGGTCAGGGAGCCAGTTTCATGATATATTTACCGATTGTCGAATCTAAAACTGCAGCAAGTGGCGTGAAGACATCAGACAACCTGGCAGCATCTGCCGGAACTGAGACCATTCTGATTGTGGAAGACAACGCCGATTTACTGGAGTTTATGCGTAACTTACTAACGAAGCTAGGCTATCAGGTCATTTGTGCTGTTGATGGTCAGGACGCGGTGGATACATTTAGGGATAACGCAGAGCACATTCATTTGATCATCATGGATATGGTAATGCCCAACAAGAGCGGCAAAGCTGCTTACGATGAGATCAAACAGATCAGGCCTGGTGTAATGGCACTTTTCAGCAGTGGTTACAGCGCAAAAATCGTTAAGGAGCAGGGGGAGCTTGGGGAAAATGCCGAGTTCATATCAAAACCGGTGCAACCAGCCGAGCTTATGAAAAAGGTGAGGGAGATGCTGGATCGGT
>CAYQMO010000216.1:0-6525 GCA_964418315.1 uncultured Geobacter sp.
GCAAGCATTTCAAGCTGATCATGGAGCCGATCCCACTGCCCGAAGCAGACGATCCAGACGCCGTTGAAAAGGTCATGAATGCGCTAAAAGCAGTGCGTGACATCTTCCCCACGACACTCCCCGCTGTCTTCACAATTCATACAAAAGGCGACCGTACACCGGTCTCTATTGAAGACGCAGTACGACTCAGAAAAAATATCCACATCCAAGGGTTGATCAGCACGAAGACGTTTGAAGACGGCAAATGGAGTGGCCCTTACGAGCCAGTAGCACCCAAAAAAGGTGATGATCACCGCATTTCAGATCTTGCAGAACAGGTTGAGAATGCTGTCACTGCGGCAATTGGCAAGCGTTTCACGAAACACTCTCAGATAATAATTAATGATGCAGGAACACGCACCCGTGTGGCAATTGACCCGGAGAGACCGAAGCGTGACCATTTCACAAAAGCCGCCGCAGCAATCATCGGCAGGCATACTAACGCTCAGCTCAGAAATCTCCCGCTTGAGTCTATTGCAGATGCTTTTGTCCGTAACGAAATCCGCCAGGTTCTGGCAATAGACAGGTATGACCAAGACAAGGCGGCAGAAACAATCAAGAGGAAACCTGCCAATACATTTGATCAGTTACTGGCGGAATATGAATCACATACCAGATTCGTCTCTATAGCTATCGCAAAACCAGTCCCAGCATCAACGGACAAGTTCTCAGCGCTGATCGAGGAATATGAGCAACGCCGTGATTATGCCACAGCCGTCAGGCAGCAGATATTGCTCCTGTCACAACAGATCAAAATCGGCGTGCTCCCGGAACAAAGAGAAATAAACCCGCAAAAAGATGTAACCCGGATTCAGTCAATTGCCGGAAAACATCGACAAAACGAAACCACAAAACCACAAAAGTCGATGGAGCTAGTGCCAGATCGTCGTTCAAAGCAAGCCAGAGACGCCGAGATACTGAAAGTAGCAATGAAACAGGCAGAATTACGTAGTAGTCAAAAGTCGAAAACATCATTCATTCGTTAATCAGAGGCAGAGCCTCCAAAGGAGTCCGTCATGTCGTTATCAGCACTTCAGTATAACCCGATGCACCTCAGAGTTGGTCGGTATCAAACCGTCGAAGAGGTAGTGACCCTGACAGATCTGCAAGCAGGCGGCATGGATGTGGAAAAACGGAAAAATCTTTCAGATTTACTGACAACGACGGAGATAAAAACATTTGAGCAGATGTACGATAGCAGCTCAGATAAATCCATCGTAGTTAAAGCAAAAGTCTGTGAGCTTGTTACCAGGAAGCTTGCACGTGACGAAAGCTTTTCGATGGAACGTGCTGAAGAGTGGGTTCAGCTTGGACTAAGCCGTGATTATTATCGAACCCTTGCACAGCTTGCAGAAAATTTTCTTGATCCAAATGATTTATCCCTACCGATAGAAACCGCACCGTCGCCAATTTCTGAAGTATTGGAAACAGCATGCCACTTCCATTTCGCGCTTTACCGATTCATCTACACAACCGCGATGAAGCTAAATCAGTGGGATTTTGAGCGACTGTTTGCAGAAAGATCCTGCGTCCACGATGGTGATCTGGTTTATGAACTGGCGAAAGACGCTTCATTTCGGCCATCTGATGATCAGAGGAAGCAACATTTTGTAGCCAACCGCGAGATGTCGTTTGGCATCATGATGTCGTTTGCCGGATTCATGGTTTATGAACAGACCACAAATCCTGATATGCGCGTCATATCAATGGCGACGGCTTATAACGTTCTAAAAGGAGTTTTTAACCCGGAACCTAGTGTAGCACCTGCGCCGACAAAAACAGATAGCAAAAGCAACAACCGGACGAAATAATGGTGCACAGATCTCTGATCAAAATCATACGCACGTTGTTTCATAAGACTTGGCTATCGCTTCTATTTTCATTCAAGGAAATTACCAATACGCACTAAAGGAGAAAAAAAGATGGACATTTTCCAGTTTAAACGTACCGCCCAACTCGAACGTGACATCAAAATTTTACACAATTTAGCAACCGAACTCACTGTAGAAAATGAGGAATTTCAAGCATTCATTGAGAAAATAATTGATTTTGTAACTGACTGCCGGGTGCTCGTGTCGAGAGCCTCGGAGTGCTCAGAGGAGGAGAGCCGCACAATTATCATATCTGAAAACCTTTATACTAGGCTGTTGCAGTATCTGTATTCTATCGAAATGGATCTGGGGTGCCAGAGGGCCAGTATGGTCAGCGGACTCGCCGAGCTTGAAGCGGAAATGGGCAGGCTTGTTGAAGACGAGGGATCGGGTTCTGCAGTTCACATACGACGAACAATAAAACTGTAACACAGAATCAGACATCACAAACAAAAACGGAGCTCCCTAATCGACAGAAGGGATCTCCGGTTTTGAGCAGCCTGTTGCATCTATCCGACGCATCTTTATCGTTCTAAACCCCCGGATTGATTCTGAGAGACCCGCTCCAGTTTCAAATAGTAACCATGAGACCAGATGATCAGGAGAGTGTTCAGGAGATCAGATAGCGTCGCTTAATTCTCAGGGTTAGCCTCAACCGCGATCTTCAATTTCAGCGCGGCTGCAGGAGCGTGTGAGTCTTTACCCCGTTCTTTAAAGTTTGCGATACGCTTAATCGGTAGCGCCTTAGAATTCCAAGGAACGACATTCCCAAGTACATCATCAAAATTGAGATTACATATCGCTCGGTGTAGAGAGTTTACGTTGAATCTCATTTTGCCGTATACGTCGAAAGTTACGTCGCTTTTAAGAACCGCTTTTGATAGTCCTTCTGCATGCCCGACAAGTGCTTTAATTACACGCTCATCGACTTCTTTGTCGATGAGTGCAAAAACAACCGTATGCCGGAAGCTGTGAAAATCTTTTCCACGTTGATATAGTCCGATCGCTTTCCGAAACCGCCCGTACCACGCTGACGCATTCGGTGATCGTCTACCCGTACTTTCGTCAAGTCGAAGCCCATCGAAAAGCAAATGTTGCCCTTTTCGTGACTTAACATATTCACCGAATCCGAGTTCCATCAACTTCGGATGGACTGGAACACGCCGCACGCCAGCCTCCGATTTCGCTTTAGTCTCGTCATCATCAGTGATGTTGAGCACCATAATCCCGTCTTCTTCAGTAATATCTGAGAGCCGTAATTGAGCTAACTCATTTAAGCGGGTGCCGCTTAGCAACGCGGCAAGTGGGAAAAAGAAGTGGTATGCATAATTAAATTCATGATCCGTGAAAACTGGATGACTGAAAATTAGAGTTAGCTCTTCATCAGAGTATCGACAGCGTCCCTTAGATTTATCGGATGATCGTAGCCCAGCAAAGTAGTCGGTTCCAGCTAGCTTCCGAAGTACCAACCACTCAAACAGCGATGACGCGTTTGCCATTGTTGCGTTCACCGTACGTTTCGAACGTGCTTCGACGCCTTCGACGACTTCCTCGCAAAGTTCCTCAACTGTCTTATCCGGAAAGCGTCGTTTAAAATTTGCAGGTAGTTTTAGAAGTTGTGAGTATACTTTAACGGCTTTATCACGGTCTATTTCCTCAATCGGCAAATCTCCGATGAGTTCGACAAGCATACCGAGGTCGTTCGTCACGGTGGTTTTGTACGATTCGGTTACATCCGGTGATAAGATGAATTTTTCGTTTATGTACTTCTTGATTGCTTGCGAGAAAAGCAGGCTGGTATTAGTTGGTTTGACCGTAACTTCAGCAGAAGGTTGCGCGACAACAATTGGAGCAGGTAATGGTGATGCAGGTTCTGGTGGCTGAATTAACGTGTACTTTTGTTTCAGTTCCTGCTTAAAATACTCAAACATCTCTTTTTCAGCTTCTGGATAACGTGGATCAGTTTTTATGCTACTGAAGGTAAGCGTGCCATCCGGCTTGACTTCAGGGTTGTTTAACTCTATTTTAGAAAACAGCGGTTTCGACATCGGTTTGCCTCTAAGTTGGTCAAAATACTGCTGATACTGATATGCGAGCATAGCTGATATCCTAGAAGCTTGCAAGCGATTCAGGGTGTGAAGAGGTTGCTTAACTTCGCGTTTTTTCATAGTAGCTTGAAGACTTATCGGCACGTGCATACGAAAATAATAACAGTTAGGGCAGAGCAATAGGTAGGACATAACCAGCTTCCAGTCGATTGAGCTCAACTGATGAAGTTGGTACTAAGCGTGGAGCCAAGTGTAGAACCAAGCGTGGTACTAAGCGTGGTACTAAAAGTTGGAAATCAGAATAACTTTAGCATGTTACACAGACGATAATCGTAATAGTATTATGTAGTTACGCTTTTGTCTTACTCTGTTGATTTGGTGGCCTATGAGGATAATTTGTTGGCGTATCAGAATAATTTTGACTTAGCGTAGGCCATAAGCTATTAAAATGATTACTGTTTTTCAGCTAACTTTTTCGTGAATCCGCCGTGGTGGTACTAAGTGGTACTGATTGGTATCGGACGGAAAGACCAGCTATTTTCAACATATTGTAATTGTACGACTTTTGTCGAAAATTGTCGTGCTGGCATATCAGAATAATTTTGAGTTAGCTTGATCGCAAGGTATACAAAGCTGTATACAAAGCTTGACAAATATGTGGCTTTCTGCGACATTCTGCCGCCGTTTTTTAGGCTACGCTTACTCTATCAAGCACGCGGAGAATATATTTATCATGGCGACAAAAAACAAAGTGATTCAAGATGTGGAGGCGAATGTCGATCCGGTTACTGTCTCCAAGCCCGAGAAATCAAGATCAAGGGCAAAGCCAAAACTTCCGATAAAACCGGAGTTTCATCCGGAGGCCGTTTCTACTGAGACCACAGAACCGGCTAATAAAGAGACGGCAGACGTTGAACCGATAGCGGAAACCATTATTTCTCCGACGACTCCTGTAATGAGTCAGTATATTAAGTGGCAGGAAATAAGGCTAATTCTCGAAAAGCTGAAAGATGATACTGTCCGTGAGATCAGAAAATCGGTTAAGAACGGGACTGAGGCGGTAGCAGCAATTGAGCCGGGCGGTGACATTTATGATCAGGCGTCATCCGAGCGTGACCGGGAGTTAGGCCTGTTACTTGGAGACCGCGAGCGTGAGAAAATTCACAACATTGATGAGGCACTGCTGCGCATTAATGAGGGTGATTACGGTATTTGCGAAGAGTGTGATGAAGACATCCCCCTGGGGCGGCTTAAAGCGATGCCGTTTACCCGTCATTGCGTGAAGTGCAAGTCCGATCTCGAAAAACTGCAGGCTCAGACCAAACGGGTGGAGGAAGAACGAGCCTACCGTGAAATTCCGCTTGGCACTGAAGACGAAGAATCTTAAGTTTTTCTTGTACCTTGCAGCAGTGCAAGGATCTTCAACACCAGACTCCGCCTGATTCTCATCGCATTATGCGGGCAAAGTTCCCGGCAGCACCAGCAGCGAATACAGCGCGCATTGTCAACCGACAGTGCGCTGTTTTGTATGGTGATTGCCACCGGAGGACACGCGTCTCGGCAGATACCACACAATACGCACGCATCCTTGTCTGCTTCCGGATACGCAGTAAGGTGATTCTTCAGAGTTTTTGCCAAAAAAGGCGGCATCCCGAATTGGACATCAAGGCCGGACGGCAGCTTGAAGCGAATTTCCGGAATTGTTTCGATGGCTGCACCGCAGAGTTCAATCTCGCTTCTCAATGCCCCGGTCAGTTTCATCTCTGCAGCTTCCTGTTCAATAGGTAACATGTCGGCGGGTATCCCTGCGAGTTCGCCTGCGATAACATCAACCGCTACCGGATTTACTCCAGCAATCAACAGGCTCCGTTTTACCGGATCTCCGCTCCCCGGCCCGTTCCCCTCCATCGCAATTATGGCATCTACAATATTGAGAGTCGGCTTCTTCAGCAGATATATCTCCAGCAGTAGACGTGCAAACAGCTTGCGCGAACTGCCAGCCTTCAGATGCCAGCCAGCTTTTTCTGTTCCGATAACCGCCCCGAAAAGATTTTTAACTGCACACGTCATGGTCATCATTTCATGCGTCTTCAGTTTTGGGAGGTTGATGATTTTATCTGCCTCATAATAAGCGCGTGCAACGCTAATGGAACGAAAAGTGCCGCTTCCCTGAAGGTCGATAGAGTCCCTGAATTCAACAAGAGCAGCGCCACTATCTCTCGCAGCCGTTAATATCCCGCTTTTATCAGCAACCCGCGAAAAGCTGCCAATACCTGGGCTATCTCCAATAAGTACTGTCCCACCTGACTTCTTGACGAGTTCGGCGACTACCTGTACGAGAGCTGGGTGGGTGGTAACTGCCTTATCCGGTTCTTTAGCCGCCAGCATGTTCGGTTTAAGCAACACCCGGTCTCCGGGCCTGACAAACGCTGATATCCCGCCAAGCGGTTCAAGCAGTCTGGGTATGGCAAGCCTCAGACCTGAAATTTCATAATGATCAACAGATAAAATTGAAACTTTCTCCATTAAAACCTCTAAGAGAAAAACCGGTTGATGGTCAAGGTGAC
>CAYQMO010000217.1:0-6510 GCA_964418315.1 uncultured Geobacter sp.
CATAAAACGAAGTACGAATTTTTGAAAACTGGTTTTTTCTGTCAGGGACTAGATATGTGATAGTCGAAGACCTTGACTACGCGGTGATTGATGCTGGCATGACAAAATGCTCAAAGTTCGCTCACGACCCTGCCCTCGGGGCGCATTTGCCCACGCCGCACCCAGATGAACTTCTTACAGATATTGAATCGCTAGAAACATGGCGTAAATCGGTCGAATCTCGTAAGGACGCGATTCGAGCAAGACGCTCATGACATTGGTTTGCTACTTCAAATTTTCTGCACAATGAGGCCAGATTTAGATGACCAAATTCCTCCACACCGCCGACATCCATCTCGGCAAAACATACCGCACCGCTGCGGATGAAGCCGAACGCTACGAAGATTTTTTCCGTGTGCTCGGCAGCATCGTATCCGATGCCATCGCCGAACAGGTTGATTTCGTCCTTATTGCCGGAGACCTTTTCCACACCGGTCAGATCCTTCCTCGCACATTTGCCCGCACCATCGAAACCCTGCAGCCACTGAAAGACGCCGGAATCCCCTGCATTGCTGTAGAAGGCAACCACGACTGGATTCATCGACGAGACAGCATCTCCTGGATGGAGGCGCTCTCCCAGATGGGCTTCATTCGCCTTCTGCGACCCTCGCGTACTGAGAATGGTGACTATCGATTCGACTCGTTCGTTGCAGAAACAGGTACCGGTGGGCATATCGAGATCAAGGGGATGAACATCTATGGCCTAGGCTACATCGGCACCCAAGCTGGGAACCATGTCTCGCGCATCTGCGAGGCAGTGATAACCGAGAACAACCTGCTGCTGTTTCATGTGGGGGTCTGGACCTACTCACCAGTGGAGATCGGCAACATGCAACCGGACGAGGCGCAACCACTGGCGGATAAGTTCGACTATGTGGCATTGGGACATGGTCACAAGCCCTACGTTATATCCACTCCTGAAGGCCGCCCATACGCATTTAATCCGGGTGCTCCGGAACGGGTTAACTTTGGTGAGGAAAAGTACGACAAGGGATATTACCTGGTCAGTGTTGATGGCGGGAAATACAGCCATGAACACCGCCGCACCTCCCCACGCCCGATGCTGGTAGCAACCATCAATTTGGACGGTGCTGAGAACGCTGATCAGGCATTGGAAAGTTTCCGCAACCAGATAACAGAAAAACTTCCCAAAACGGATGATGAACGCCGACCTCTAATCGAAGTCAGGCTCACCGGACGGGTAGCCTTCCATCCGTTTGAGCTGGGACGTGAACGGTTGCGACTATCACTGGAGGAAATCTGTAACCCACTGCATGTGGAAATCAAGAACCATCTCTCGCTGGTTACTCGCAGCGGAGGGGAAGATGATATCAAGCGCAGTCTGTCTGAGATCGAACGTGATGTGTTGGGGGAACTTATTAGTGCCAACAGCAGTTACAAGGATCGTAAGGATGAACTTGTCAGCCTGGCACTGGCAATTCGCGATCAGGTAATCAAAGGTGACGTGGAGGGGGAGGAACTTCTGGATCTCCTCTCGCGTGAGGCATAGTCATGCAGATTCTCTTCATACATATCAAGAACATCAAGTCCCATCGCGATACGGAACTCTCCTTCTCTGCCGGAATAAATGTCCTATCAGGTCCAAACGGTGCAGGCAAAAGCACCGTCTTTGAGGCCATCGGCTATGCCATGTTCGGTGTTGACGCCAAGGATTTCGTTTCCAACGTTGATCGTTTCCTCTCCATTGGCAGTAAAAAGGGTGAAATCAGCGTGATTTTCCGGGCTGATGATGGCGAAACATACCGGGTGAGTCGTACAGTTGGGGCATCTGCCAAATGGTTACTGGCAAAAGATTGTGGCGGCCATTTTGAAGTTGAAGATCATGCTCGCATGGAGGAAACCGAAGTACGAATTGCGGAAATTCTCGGTCTCTCCAACGGCCGCCCGCTGGCTGAACAGTTCAAGTTGGTAATCGGTCCTTTCCAAAATGACTTCTTGGGACCTTTTGTTATTAAACAAGCCACCAAGCGGCAGGAAGCATTTGATGAGATACTTGGAATCGACGCCTGGCGCAAGACTTACAAGGGTACCAGCGGCCTGCTCTCGGCGGTACAAGAGCGGATGAAGTTGTTGGCAACAGAGGTGGCGGGAAAACAGGAACAGTTGGCAGTTCTGCCGGACAAAACAGCCGAGTTGAAAACCATCAAAAACACTCTGGTTTTGCGACAGCAAGAGTTACAAGAGAAAGAATCGGCACTTGTCACTCTGGATACACGCCTGCTTGAGCTGGAATCGCGTGAAAAGGAGATTGTTGCCCTTAACAATGAAGTCCAACTGCTACAGAACCGCATTACGGATGGTAACGTTAAAATTGCCGAGCAGAAAGTACGGGTTGAGGAAAGCCAGACAGCACTGAAGGTTGTGGAAAATGCCAAAGCAGGCAAGGAGGCGTTTGATCTCATTGAGGTTCGCCTGGTTGAATTGCGCAAGCAGGAACAGCAACGGCGTGTTGCCGAGCAGGAAATAGTCGGATTGGAAAAAGAAGCAGTCCGTTTTTCTCAGCTGCTGGTTCATGAACGTACAGAGATTGAAAAGACGGCCAAACAGTTGGCTGTGGAGCAGGACATGATCAACGAAACCAGAAAGGAACTGCAACCTGATGCAAACCTTTCTGCCATAGCCTCACGCGTGCCAACGGTCAAGAAAGAAATCGAAGCTCTCATAGGGCAACGCTCTCTGTTGGATGGACGCCGGGAAAGTTTGCTGGAGGGTAAGGACAAGTTGGCCGAAGGAACATGCCCTTTCTTTCAGGAACAGTGTCACAATATTGCCGGGACTGTGCCACGCGATGTCTTCAGCACACGCATTGCTGATCTGGATCGCCAGTCGTCTGAACTGGATGAAAAGTTGAAACAGCTGGCTCTTCAATTAAAAGAGGCCGAGGTGGCAGAAAAGGATCTCAACAGCCGTGTCATCCGTTTGCAGGAACTGAACAAGCAGGCCACCGGCCTGGAAGAGCGGCACAACAAAAACCGGGACAGAGCAGTTGCGCTGGGTACGATAGTAAAGCAGCAGGCTGATGCAGCCAAACTGGTTGAAACCCGCAAGGCTGATCTTAAAAACTTTGCTGACCTTGATACATCTATCACCAAAGCCGACGAGGAGCGTCAACAGCACCTTCCTGCAAGGGATGCCTATACCGCCAATATGAATGTTGCTCAAGAGCTTGATGCCCGTTTCCAACACTTGCAGAAGATGGTGCATTTGTTGGAGGAATTATCAAGAGAGATCACGGCTAAGCAGGCAGACCTCACTGAGAAAAAAAGTGGTTTTCAGTCTGAACTTCTCCAACAGGCGCGCCAGGATAAAGAAAAACTGCTTGCCGATGTGGCTACATTTCGCCAACAGCTCATTGATCTTGGTCGCAATGCCGAGCGGCTTGACTCAGAAATTACCCATCTCAACAAGATTCAAAAAGAGGTTGAGGCTAAACAGACAGAGATCAAGAGCTTCGAGGAGAAGGAAAAACTGGTCAAGTTTTTACGCAACCAGATCTTCAAGAATGTGTCCGCGCAGCTTTCCGAACGTTTCCGCGAGGAAATCAGCTTACGTGCTGACAGGATATACCGAACCATTGCTGAGTCTGATGAAGAATTGTATTGGGGAGAAAATTACCAGATCGTTCTCAAGGACATGCAGGACGGGATCATGCGGGAGCGCAGCGATGACCAACTATCCGGTGGCCAGATGATGAGTGCGGTGGTTGCCCTCCGTTTAGCACTCCTGCAGACCCTTGGTGCGCGGGTGGCTTTCTTTGATGAGCCGACCTCCAACCTGGATGCTGCCCGCCGGGAGAATCTGGCTCATGCCTTCCGTGCCATTGATGTTGGCCGGGAAGAGGTCACTGAGCACTGGTACGACCAACTTTTTCTGGTCAGCCATGATGTGGCTTTCACTGAGATTACGGATAAGATTATTGAGCTGTAAAAGGTGGTTGAAAACTTTAGAACAAGTTCTATTTGAGAATAAAATAGATTATCCTGTGAGAATGTGAGGGGGGGCAATGACTAAAGCTGATATCTTTGAGAAAGTTCAAGTAGGAATGGGTCTAACAAAGAAGGAGTCCGCTGATCTTGTTGAAACGGTATTTTCTCTCATGAAAAGCACGCTCGAATCCGGTGAGAATCTTAAAATATCCGGCTTCGGCAATTTTGTCGTTAAACAGAAGGCTGACCGCCGTGGTCGCAACCCGCAAACTGGCGAGACGCTCACCATTGAAGCGAGACGGATATTGACGTTCAAGCCGAGTGGCATTTTGAAGGATCTGATTAACAAATAGTTTCTATCGTTCCATGTTTTGTTGCGCCGCATCAATCAGTTCAATACTGCATTAACTTCTGCGCCAGACGATGCAGTTCCGGATTGGCCAAAGAGGCGACCTTTTTCTTTACCGCTCGGGAAAAATATTCTTTTTCGGTTTTTGACAGTGACTGTCCATCCAACTTTTTTTTGAAGAGTTCTTTTTGTTTGGGAGAAAAGAGCTGTGACAAGGCAAATTCAAGCGATAACTCTGCATACTTGTCGCTCCGTTGTTTGCTTTTTCCTGATTCCTTCTCAAAGTAAAGATCAAACATCCCCTTGAGTCGTACAGTCTGAAACTGAGTGCCGCATAAATCAAAATGATCGTTTTGTGCCAGAAATCCTTTTAATTTTTTGAACTGTGATTTTTCCTGATCGGTGAATTGGTCATGAAGCTGTTTCGTCCAGAAATATGAGACATGGTAGTGCTCGTAGAGGGCCAGCGACAGGAGCAATAGTGATTTGAAATTCTCCTTTTCCTCTGTTGTAGTAAGATTCTCCATAACGCGGAGATAATCGAAACGAAAATCCTTGGCGGAATTAACCAGTAGGACCGGGAACCCTTCCCATAAGCGGGTCTCCTTACTTTTTACGACCTCTGCGAGCGTCATGTTTACATCGAAATCCTTGCTGGTCTCCATAAGCGGTAAACCGAGTCGTGATAGCCTTTCCAGCAATGTAGTGTCATTCATACAGTTTTTCCTCACGAAGCAGTTCAATAAAGCGATCAATATTTCCAGCTATTCGATCTTCGGCGATATCGCAACTGGCAAGTTCACAAAAGTGGCTCACAAGTAGCCCTATATCAATATGCTCATGGCGGACTTTCACTAACATCAGACAATCTTCAAAATCTACTCCCGTTCCACGCATCAACTTACTGGCTATTAAGTCATATTCGTTGAGTATTCCGATATACAAACGTGAATACTCTTTCAAGAGGCGATGCCGCCCCGGTTCCAGAGGAGATTCCAGCAGTTCGGTAGTATGGATTCTTTTCCCAGGAAAAAGGTCAAATCTGAAAACATCACCTTTCCGCAGCCATCCATAGCCGGTTACCGATTCGTAATCCAGGTCTTTTAGAACCTTGACCAGGTAATTATACTCAGATACGTTGGGTACCATGAAGTCGACATCTTTGGTGGAAGGTTTGACATCCCACAGAGTCATTGCGGTACCTCCGCAGGCAATGAGATGAACTTTCTTCCGTAAAAAATGCTGCCACTGCTCCAGAATTTCCAGCAATTTATATTTGTCGAGACGGTATTCCATGTATTGTCCTTTTAAATACAACAAAATGTATAAAAATGTACATAAATTTGTATGATAATATACAATACAAATATCACAGCGTCAATATAAACGGTTAGCAGACCTTATATATCATTATATTGTAGTATTATACTTGCAACAGGGGTATTAATGATGCATTATAATGTCATGTTTAGCACAATACAAATCAACTAAAATATACAACAACTCAAAAAGGCTGCAGATAAAGCATGAAAGTGGAAGCTCTCCGGAATATCAGGAAACTTTCTGATGAGGATAAACGTAACGTCCGTGAGACAATCGCTGACCGTTTAGCCGCAGGCGAACTGACACTTGGCGAAGCTGTCAAATTGATGCGACTTGCGGTGGGGATGACTCAGGCTCATTATGCAAAAATGGTTGGTGTAGATATCCGCGTATTAATTGCTGTAGAAAAGGGACAGGGGAACCCACGCCTTGATAGTTTAGAGAAAATAGCCAGGCCATACGGGTTAGCGGTTTCTTTGATAAAGCTGGCTCCTCGAAGTCAGTAACTCAGGTGTTGATTTATTCAGTTTTCGCGTCCGCCAGTTGGATACCAAAGACAAAATAAAGGAGTACAGCATGTTAGATTATCTGAAAGTGACATGGCAAAACCTGAAAGAAATTTTACTCACAGCCATACGTGGCACTTTGTTGGTCATCATCTTCGCACTAATCGGAGGCGGGCTTGGCTATTTGCTTGCAGCTCATCCAACAATATGGGTCCGGTCAATTGTTGTGGTGTTGATGATTTTTTGTTTTATCATTTGGGTAACATTATGGGATCCTTGCTGCTGCTCCTATCTTACCGCCGGTAATATGTTGACCCGTTTTTTGAATTTAGGTTGACCCACCATA
>CAYQMO010000218.1:0-3589 GCA_964418315.1 uncultured Geobacter sp.
GCAACCCAAATATAAGCAGCTGAATTTATTCAATTATTAACCGGACAGTAGTGAATATCAATAACTAACTAAAGGAGACTGACAACATGGCAAAAAAACAGGAAATCAAAAAAATCGTCCTCGCCTATTCCGGAGGCCTGGACACCTCCATCATTCTTAAATGGCTGAAAAACGAGTATGGCTGCAAGGTCGTCGCCTTTTCGGCCGACCTTGGGCAGGGTGAAGAGCTTGATCCGGTTCGTGAAAAAGCACTGGCAACCGGCGCTGACAAGGTCTACATCGATGACCTGAAGGAAGAATTCGTCCGTGACTTTGTCTTTCCGATGTTCCGCGCCAATGCAATCTATGAAGGGCATTACCTGCTCGGCACATCCATTGCCCGTCCGCTGATCGCCAAGCGTCAGATGGAAATCGCCGCCAAAGAGAAGTGCGATGCCGTTTCTCACGGAGCCACCGGTAAAGGGAACGATCAGGTCCGCTTCGAGCTTGCCTATTACCACTTTGATCCGTCCATAAAAGTTATCGCCCCTTGGAGAATGTGGGATTTGAACAGCCGTATGGCACTGATCGACTATGCCAAGAAAAATGACATCCCCATTCCGACCATAAAAAAACGTCCCTGGTCATCGGATCGCAATCTGCTACATATCTCTTTTGAGGGGGGGATTCTTGAAGACACCTGGGCCGAAGCGCCTGAAGAGATGTATGTACTGACAAAACCACCTGAAAAGGCTCCCAACAAGCCCCAGTATGTTGAAATTGAATTCGTGAACGGCAATGCGGTCGCTGTTGACGGCGAAAAAATGACTCCGGCGCAACTGCTGGCACACCTCAATTCCATCGGTGGCCAGCATGGCGTAGGTCGCGTTGACCTGCTTGAGAACCGTTCGGTCGGCATGAAGTCGCGTGGTGTCTATGAGACCCCCGGCGGTACAATTCTGCGCGAAGCACATTCGGCGGTGGAACAGATCACTATGGATCGAGAGGTCATGCGTATCCGCGACAACCTGATTCCTGAATATGCCAAACAGATTTATTCCGGATACTGGTTCTCGCCAGAGCGGCTGATGCTGCAGACCCTTATTGATGATTCCCAGAAATGCGTCAACGGTGTAGCCCGGGTCAAACTGTACAAAGGACTTTGCCGCACCGTTGGGCGCAAGTCCGAATCAGATTCGCTCTTTAACCTCGACTTCGCCACCTTTGAAAAGGATCAGGTCTTTAATCAAGCCGATGCGGAAGGGTTTATCAAGATTAACTCTCTGCGTCTTCGGATTCGCTCGCTGATGAATGCCAATCGGAAGAAGTGACGCGGTGCCATTCCTGATTTACCAGGAAGCATCATAGCAAGTATTGAGCTGAATGGACTGACCCGCTGTCACAGCGGATCAGTCCATTCAGCCGACAAAAGATCCCGCCTATTTACCCAGCTATTCTTAAGGTAATTTTTCCCTCGATGAGAGAACACCATGCACAAGAATCACCTCGCAAAGAGTTTTCAGAAAGCAGATCAGATTAGGAGGCATAGATGGCTTTTGCCGACAGCATAAGAAAATGGTTCTGGAAAGGATCTGAGCCCCTTCTGGATGAGTTATCCGGGCATGACGAAAAAATGGCAGCCGAATTGGCTGAGTTGAAAAAACTGGTGCGTCGTCAAGGGATCCAGCAGGAGTCGCTTGTTCGCGAGATATCCGCCAAACTTGATACCCTTGCCGCCACCGGTGGAAGGGAGGATGAAGAGTCCGAATCTCCCGACTCCCTCATGGCGCTTGCCGAATCGTACTTCCACCTTGAAACGGCTCTCTCTCATAGCGATATCGGATCCGAGATATTGGAAGCTCTTGCCATCATCCGTGAAAAGCTCGATGATGTATGCCTTGAAGCTGAATTAGGGGTCATCCGCGAGTGCGGTGTGTCTTTTGACAGCAGAATACACGAAGCTCTGGATCGCGCACCAGTAGGCGAACATCCTGTCGTAAGGGGCGTGACAGCTCCAGGATTCATACATAACGGACGGGTTGTAAAAGCGGCCCGAGTCATGCTTACGGAACATATCAACAGATCTGACACATTGGAAAGCGAGGAACTTTATGGCGAATGACGCACTGTACGGTATTGATTTGGGGACGACTAATTCCTGCATCGCCCTGATCAGGAACGAAATGCCTGAAGTGGTAGAGATCGAGGAGGGTTCGGCGATTGTGCCGTCAGTTGTCAGCCTTGATGAGGCAACCGGCGCGTTTATCGTGGGGCGACGTGCCAAAAACCGCTTGTCGGCATATCCCGAGCTTACCGCCCGCTCGGTAAAACGGCGCATGGGTCATGATGAACAGATCATCCTGGGAAAGCTGGCGTTATCGCCGGAGGAGGTATCGGCTCATATACTCACCTATCTGGCCGAAGAAGCGGGAAAGATGACTGGGAATCCTGTGAAAAAGGTTGTCATTACCGTTCCTGCTTTTTTTAATGACGCACAGCGCCGCGCAACCATCAAAGCTGGAGAACTTGCGGGGCTGGAGGTGGTGCGAATCATCAACGAACCGACGGCAGCCTCTCTTGTCTACGACTACGCTGATGACGGTGAAGCGTTACCGGAATCACCATACATTCTGGTCTACGATCTGGGCGGTGGTACCTTTGATGTCTCAATTTTAAAACTGAACGGTGAAATCCGCGAAGTGCTGGCATCATGCGGTGATACGGCACTCGGTGGGGACGACTTCGACGAGCGCCTGGCCGATCATTTTGCCCGCCATCTGCTAAATACCACCGACTTTGATGCGCGGGATGGCGGTCAATCGCTCAGAACACGACTCTGCGAGATTGCTGAAAAGGTCAAAATCCGGCTTTCGGACGAAAGCGTGGTTCGGGTAGCCGAAGTCGGCCTCCATGTTTACGATGGCAAACCGCTTAACCTCGATCTGGAGATTAGTCGCCGCGAATACGAGGCAATGATACGCGACCTCGCGGAACGCACCATTGATAAGGTTGGCGAGGCGCTGCGCGAGGCCTCCCTGACAACAGCTGATATCGGCAGAGTCATTCTCGTAGGGGGCACTACCAGGACCCCGTTGATCATCGAAACCCTTTCCGAAATGTTCGATACGACAATAGCCCACTCGATCGATCCTGACCTCTGCGTAGCCTTAGGTGCTTCGGTACAGCACGGGATCATCGCAGGTGAGCCGTTAGGCCGCATTCTCCTGGACGTGACCGCACACTCTCTGGGGATCAAGACGGTTGACCGTATTGACTACGAAACCGGCGACGCCGATTATTTTTCCACGATCATCCGTCGCAACAGCCGTATTCCTGCTAAAAAATCTGAGTTGTACTACACATGTCGTGACCAACAGAAAGTGGTGGAAATTGAGGTGTTTCAGGGTGAAAGCCTTTCATGTAAGGAGAACAGCCGGATTGGAGCCTTCAAATTTGATCTCAAACCGGCACCTGACGCGTGCCCATTTATTACCGAGCTTTCATACGACCGGGACGGGATTATCCACGTTGTCGTTGAACAGAAGGGGTACAACAACCGAAGGGAAGTGACAATGGATGTCCGCTCCTGTTCGATTGCCGAAGAAGATGG
>CAYQMO010000218.1:3689-6146 GCA_964418315.1 uncultured Geobacter sp.
TGGATCGTCTCAGGAAAGCCGGGAAAGATTGGGATGGACTCCGACTTATCGAACGTGAAAAGGTCATCGACGAGTTCCGCAATGAATGGGATGACCTGTGGCGGTCGCAGTGCCGTCATGCACTGAGGACAGCCGCGCTCATGGATACGTTTCTGCTACGCATCAACGAATTCTCCACTGTTCCGGATAGTGCCGACATCCGTTTCATAAGAGCGGTCGGCGATTATCTGGACGGCAAGGAGATAACCGCCATTATCAACGGCATGACAGGGCTTTCGGCGCCTGCCGAGGCTCTCCGGCGCGAGCTTCTCCGCAGGGGGGGCGAAAAGACATCCGACGATGCTAAACTTCGCAAGCTGCTGACGCTGTTTGCCGCAACGCCGGAAAAAATACAGATGAAAGAGTATCGACAGTTGAGTACTCTGCTGACATCGTACCCTGCCATATCTCTGGAAACATGCGAAATACTAGAGGCTCTTATAACGCATGCTCGCAAGCTCAATAGCGCTTCTGCGGTAAAAGATAAGGAGCGTGGAGTTGTCGAAACCGATTTTATAAAGCTTGATGTTGTCATGCACAAATTATCTTCAGACCTGCCTCGGCCACTCTTCATGGTGGCTGTCGCTCCGATACTGACGCACGTTTGTGTTGCAATACGTCGTGTTGCGGCTATCAACCCGGATAAGGGGGCGCGTCTTGCACTGGCCGCCCCCTTCTGCATGGAAAAGCTGGTCGGCTCCGGATGGGCGGAACTGCGTAAAAAATTCCAGCTTGAGGTTGCGCATGAGTTCTCCGCCGCAGATCTGGCAAGCTTGCGAAAAACAGCCCAGAACGCCACATTCGAGGAACGATTTCTGCTGGTCAATAAGCTGGCAAAAATCATGTCATCGCAACAGGATTTTGATGAAGACCTCCAGGATACTCTGATCGTTCTTTTTAAAGGCATCTTCAAAGAGCTGGCCATGCGCCGCACAAAAATTTCCGACCGCGATCAGCGAAGGCTGGCGGCAGTTTTTGGCCCGTTTTTATCAAGGAACATAGACTTTCTCTACAACAGTTTTGAGGAACTCCCTTTCCTGCTTGATGCAGCCGCTGTCGCCGGTTGCCTCGATACCGTATTGGCGCTTCTCCATACCTTCTTCGCGGTTATGGCGCGAGACCGTGCCATGATAGCCAACGCCCGCAGCATGCTGAAGCTCGTACCGTTGATTCAGGAAAAGGATGTCGGAGAGTTATTCGGTGAATACCGTGAGACTCTCGCAGAAGACCTTAAATCTCTTAAGGGAATGCTGGATATCTGTCGTGAATGCGGTCATGAACTGGATGTGCACGTTGCCAGGAACCTTAACATGTCGCTCCTCTCTGCATTGATCATGAACACACTTATGGGTGGCGGTGGCCGCGATTCATTCATGGCCATGATTATGGGGCCAATGTCGGATGAGTCGGCGCAGACGTGCAAAAAAATGATCAAGGGGGTGGAGTGCTTTTCAGGAAATCCTCTTTTCGCCGCACCTGTCGCATTGGCAAGGAGCTTCCCTTCCGGCAGAATCTCCGGGAAAGAGTTCGGGCAGTATCTGGAGAAGCAGATCGCCACCAATACTTCTACTGAACGAGCAATCGCTGATTTCATCAGCATACTTGGAGCAATCAGGCACGTAACTGAAGCGCAACGGATGGATATGCTGTTCGGTGATATGCTTGGCGGTAGCTCACTGACAAAAGAACTGCTTACTGCCGGCCTTAATGTCTTGTGCGGGAAGAAAGATCAAGTTAAGCGGTGTTCAACCGCCGACCTTGCAACTCTTGGGGATATCATTTGTAAATACGGTGACGGTCGTGGATTTGAGCGTTATATGCAGCTCATTGCCAATAGTGCTGCAGAGCAAATGGCATCCGGTGATGAAGCGGCGCGGAAGCTTTACGAATATGCGACAGACTATATTATACAAGCCACAAAACCTGACAGAAAGAGGGGACGACGACGGTGACGAGGCAAGATGCGCTTAATGAACTGAACCTGCCGGAAAAAGCGGGTGATGAGGAGATGGAGCAGGCTTACCGAAGGCTTGTGCGCCGTTACCCGCCAGAGTTTAATCCGGAACGGTTCCAGAAGATCGACGAAGCCTACCGTTTTCTCACCTCCCTCCCGGACATGATCGAGCGGCTTATTTCTCCGTCAGTTGGAGTTGGTCTCTCATCTTCCGACTTCCAATTTTCTTCCATTCTTCCACCTGAAGCGGTTGATGAAGCATTAGCCAGCCTTTCGCGGGGTGGTCGAATGACGGCGCTCTGGCCAACCGGACAGCCTGAAGTACGAAAGGCGGTCAATACGCCTTTTTCTGCGATCTGATTCGTTCTGCCAAACAGCGGATTATTCTGATCGACAACTAGCTAATCAGGAACTGGTAAGTGATACCGGCCGTGACGTACTTCGGGTAATCGGAGATTACGCAT
>CAYQMO010000218.1:6156-6469 GCA_964418315.1 uncultured Geobacter sp.
CTGACCCTGATGGGCTGCGGCGAATTCAAAAGCGCATTAGGAGCCATCTATCAGACCTTCGGCAGAGAGGAACTCTATCCGAGCGTTGAGGAGAAGGGGGTCAACCTCCTTTATTTTGTCGTAAAGAATCATGCCTTCAGCGATGTCAACAAGCGAATCGCAACCGCCCTGTTCATCTATTTCATCGGAATGAACGGTATTCTGTATCACTTGGAAAATGAACACCAAATATGAAAACCTCAGTTGAATTTATGAACTGAATAGGTTATAAGGATCTATGGAATTAATGCTCCTTTGACAACGCAAAACAGAT
>CAYQMO010000219.1:0-6455 GCA_964418315.1 uncultured Geobacter sp.
TAGACAGTTACATCAACAACAGGCGTAACCAATATGGTGTATTTTTTTCTTGGTTTTAACCTGAATTTTTCTTTGTTTTTACTCTGTTGCTCCGTTGCTCTGTGGTTCAAATGCTTTTTCTAGGTTTATTCGTCCGATGGCTATAAATAATTGTGGAGTACCTGGATTATGGCAAAAATATTTCTTGACAGCAGCAGTGACATTCTATATCTATATCTTTAATAGATATGATATCGAAAAAGACTAAATACGCGCTTCAGGCGCTCGGATACCTTGCCGAACATGGCAAATCCGGAGAATTGATACTAATTTCAGAATTAGCTAAAGAGGAAGCTATTCCTAAAAAATTTCTTGAAGCAATCCTTGTTGCTTTGAGAAAGGGTGGCGTGCTGCAAAGTAAGATTGGTAAGGGTGGCGGCTATATGCTGGCCTTGCCGCCTGATAAAATAACAATCGGCAGAGTCGTCAGTATCCTCGAAGGGGGCTTTGCTCTGGTTGAATGTTTGAATGATAATGTGAAAATAGTCTGCAAAGAGTGTCGAGAGCCTGAATATTGCGGTATCCGGCTTGTAATGGGCGATGTTAAGAAAGCAGTTGATTCCGTGCTTGAATCAACAACGCTTGCTGATATGGTTGAGCGGAGCGATACAGCCCGCCAGCAGCAATCAAAAATAATGGATTACAGCATTTAAGTTTTTTTTGCAAAAAATACCTACCATATCTATAGATTATGGTAAGACAAAAAGGAGAAGAGATATGAGCAAAATTTATTCTGACAACTCACAGTCCATCGGCAACACACCACTGGTAAAACTGAACCATATCATTGGCGACTCAAAAGCCACCATTGTGGCAAAAGTCGAAGGGCGCAACCCTGCGTATTCGGTCAAATGCCGCATTGGTGCCAACATGATTTGGGATGCCGAAAAGCGCGGTGTTCTGAAGCCGGGTGTAGAGATTATCGAACCGACATCCGGCAATACCGGAATTGCTCTGGCATACGTGGCTGCGGCCCGTGGATATAAATTGACTCTGACAATGCCGGAGACAATGAGCATCGAGCGGCGCCGTGTCCTGGCCGCACTGGGCGCCAACCTGATCCTGACTCCTGGTGCCGAGGGAATGAAGGGCGCCATCAGTCGTGCCGAGGCAATAGCAGCGGCTGAACCGGAGAAATACTTCCTGCCGCAACAGTTTAAAAATCCAGCAAACCCGGAAATTCACGAAAAAACCACTGGGCCTGAAATCTGGAACGATACTGATGGTGCAGTCGATGTACTTGTTGCAGGCGTTGGCACCGGCGGCACAATTACCGGTGTGTCGCGATACATAAAAAATACCAGAGGGAAGAAGATAATCTCTGTTGCGGTTGAGCCAAAAGAGAGTCCTGTCATTACGCAGCACTTGGCCGGTCAACCAATTCAGCCAGCTCCGCATAAAATTCAGGGTATCGGTGCAGGTTTCATTCCGGAAACACTTGACCTTTCAGTCATCGATCGCGTTGAGCAGGTTGAAAGCGCCGAAGCAATTGAATTTGCCAAACGCCTTGCAAAAGAGGAAGGACTTTTGGTCGGTATCTCCTGCGGTGCTGCTGTAGCTGCTGCTGTAAGACTAGGCCAGTTGGATGAATTTGCCGGTAAGACGATTGTCGTCATTCTGCCGGACGGTGCAGAGCGCTATCTCTCCACAGCCCTGTTTGAAGGGATCTAGGATGAAGAACATACCAACACGCTTCGGCGTAAATTACGTTACGGAGGCAACAACATGAGCGATTCACCAGTTTACCAGGCAGAAACACTGGCTCTGCACGCAGGACAGAAACCAGATCCGACTACCAATGCGCGGGCGGTACCGATCTATCAGACGGCACTCCATTCTTCAGACTAACAATTAAAACTTATACCCCACCCCATACACAGAGTGAATCAACTCGCAATCATTACTGACCGCCGCTATTTTTTTGCGCAGATTCTTTATATAATTATCAATAGCACGGTCATTCAAGGCACGTTCATCCGGGTAGATATTATTCAGAAGCTGCTGGCGGTTGTAGACCCGCCCCGGATGGGCGGCCAGATACTTGAGCAGTCTGAATTCGGCTGCCGTCAATTGCAGGTCATGTCCGTTCAGCGTGGCGCGGTAACATGATTCATCAAGCAGCAGACCTGCCTCCTGAATAGTAGCCTGATTTCCGCTTCGGCGCAGAACCGTTTTAACCCGAGCCACCACTTCCCGTGGGCTGTACGGCTTGCAGATGTAGTCATCGGCACCAAGTTCCAGTCCCAACAGGCGATCGATCTCCTCGACCCGCGCCGTAGTCATAATGATCGGAACGGAAGAAAACGAACGGATCTCTTTGCAGATATCCAGCCCGCCTTTGCCCGGCAACATAAGATCAAGCAGGATCAATGCGGGCTTATGCTCACGAACCCAGGAAACAACCGCTGAACCGTCTGTCAGCAGATGGGTGATATAGTTCTCCAAACGGAGATAATCCGCCAGAATCTCTGCGGTGGCAACCTCATCCTCAACTATAACTATCAGTTCATTCATCAGGCACTCCCATAACGGGGCAGTTCAATCCGTATCCAGACACCGCCCAGAGGCGAAGGTTTTGCCGCTATGGTTCCTTCGTGCGCCTCGACGATATTGCGGCATATTGCCAGACCGAGTCCTGCGCCTCCAGTTGCTCTGCTGCGGGAAGATTCCACACGATAGAGACGCTCGAACAGCTTTTCCAATTCTGCCTCCGCTACACCTGGGGAGGAATCCAGGAAATCAATAAAAACCCTGCTCCCCTCCTTGGACGCCTTGATACTTAGTTCGCCGCCAGGGTCGGTATACTTAAGCGAATTGTCGAGCAGGTTGCAGAACAGTTGCCGCAGACGCTCTGCATCGCCAAAGACAGCGGTATTTTCAGCCTCTTCGAATTGAAGATCGATATTCTTTGCCAAAAATTCCGGGGTGATTATGGATACTGCTTGCTGAATTATCTCGCATACCGCCACCTTCTCCTTGCGATAGGTCTGTGCACCGACATCGGAGAGGGACAACTGATATAGATCATCAACCAGCCTTGAAAAGCGCATGATTTCATTATGAATGGCCTTGATGGATTCGGTGGTCGGCTGACGCACTCCGTCAAGTATCGCCTCAACCTGGCTCCGCAAAAATGTAAGGGGTGTCCTCAGTTCATGTGAAATGTCTGCAACCCATCGCCGTCTTGTCCCTTCGTTATGTTCCATTGCCAGGGCCAACGCATTAAAGTCGGTCGCCAATCGACCCAATTCATCACTTGATTCGACCGGCACGCGGATGGAATAATCGCCATGCGCCAGAGAATGAGTTGCCTCGGTAATATTTTTTAGCGGCCTTACCAAACGGGTTGCCAGCAGAAGCGCCAGACAGGCTGATAATAACAGGACAACTGTAGCAATAACGATATAGGCGTATCTCTGCTCATGTAAAAAACCTCTATGCAGCAGGCTGTCAAACGCTGTCTGAGGGCGGAGTCCCAAGTAGCCGATTACTATACCTTGATTGTGCAGGGGAATTATTTCGGCATCCGCTGGCACAGACTCCGGTCCGATCAGCTTGCTTTTATTTGCATCCAGCAAAAACAGTCGATGACTGAACTGTCGGGCAAGATGCGGAGGGAGAATATCAGGTGGTCGCGAGGAATTGTTTTCTGGCTTGCCAGGAGGGTAAATCCTATCAAGCTGTGGCGGTTTCAATTCCGGGAAAGACGAATCAACCAACTGCCGCCACTTTATCTGGTCACGGAGGATTGAGCCCCAATCAGTACGGAATTCATTTTCCAGTCTTGCTGCCAGGCGAGAGACACCGCTTTTTTCCATATCATTGATGAGTCGTAAAAACCCCCTGTTGAGATTCCACTGCATAATCATGGCAGAGCTCACAACCGCCAGACTTGCCGCCAGGAATATCGCGAGAAACAGTTTGTGGGTGATGTTCAGTTTCATTGTACCGCCTCAGTGTTACGAAATACCTGAATCAATATTTACCACAACCTCCACATGGGGAAATACGCAAAATCCATATTTTTTATCCGTAACCCTCAAAAAATACATTTACTACACAATTTATAGCGCTTTTGGGTCGGTTAACCCGCAATGATTTGAGTTAGCGGTGTTGTTTTATTCGATTTTCTGGTATGTAAATGCTTGTGCTACGGCGTAGCAATGTTATTGTAAGTGCGGAGAATAATATGAACTACGATCTGTTCGAATATAGTCGAAGCAAAGAAAATACGGAAGGTTACAGGAGGGAAACATTGTGGGACGTTCCTGCTTTATTGCATTAGCAGACATTCCGTGCTAGTTCAGGATATGCCAAGACATTCCATAATAAACATTTCCGACCTCTTGCAACCGCCATGGTGAGAGGGATAGAGCGCTCCGATATTTTTCTCGACGATGGGCAAGAGTGCGATCAGGAGAAGGTGGCTGGATCGCTTAAAGTACTACCCTCCCCTTTTTAGAAATACTGCGTAATTTGGAGTTATTATGATACAGGGCAACTTTGGAATATTGGACTTGGTACCCGGACTGTTGCTGTTAGGGGCAATGCTACTGGCAGGGTCACTCTGGTTTGTGCGCAAACTGACGAAAGCTCTGCCACAAGGGAATAATCGCAACTTATGGTACCTTTTGGGTGGGCTGATCCTGCTATTTTTCTTCGGCTATCTTGGATTCTATTACCTCCAGTACGGAGAGCGCTATACCAATACTGAGACGCTGGTGGCGTTAATCTTCTTTTTCGGAGCCATTTTTGTATTGATGGTCACCATGCTGGCCTCACATACTACCCAAGAGTTGAAGCGTATTTATACTCTGGAGCAAGAAACCATCACTGATCCTCTGCTGGATATTTTCAACCGCCGCTACCTTGATCGCAGACTTCATGAAGAAACCCAACGCTCCAAGCGCTATAAACTCGACATGACACTGTTGATGGTGGACATTGATCATTTCAAGCGGGTCAATGATGTCTGGGGACACCGTGCAGGAGACCTTGCTTTGCAACATCTGGCCCAACTTATGGTGACTGTTGTTCGTGACACTGATATCGTTGCTCGTTTTGGCGGTGAGGAATTTGTAGTTATTTTGCCTCAAACACGAGAGGAAGATGCCTACCAGTTGGCGGAACGGCTGAGGCATGCGGTAGAAATCACCCCAATGTTGATTGCCTCCGAAAATGGCAGTCCAGAACTGAACATGACCGTTAGTATCGGCTGCGCTTGTTTGATGCCGAATGACATTGATGCATTCGCTTTACTGGAACGTTGTGACCAGGCGATGTACCGGGCTAAACAAGGAGGTCGCAACCGTGTGGCTCGTTGCGCCTGTTGTGAACCCGAGAGTGATGGTATAAAAACATTTACGAAGAAAACTTGATACTTCACATGAAACATTGGGGGACGTTCCTGCTTTATTGCATTAGCAGACATTTTTTCCAGTTATGCAGCTCCTGCTGCGTAACGCAATGGTATGTCAAGCTCCTGCTTGGAGTATTTGGTCGCCGGAATATTTTCAGAATGATTCGTTTTGCTGAAGTTTTTCCTGATTCGGCAATTGTGACCGCGCTGCGGACACAATTGGGCTGGTCGCATTTTCTGCATATCATCAGGCTTGACGACCCGCTCAAGCGTGACTTTTACGCGGAATCGATACGAGCGCAAGACTGGTGAGGCATCTCCTCTTGGTTTGATTCTCTGCGCGGGGAAAAAGCATGAAACCATTGAATTGCTTGATCTTGAACGGAGCGGAATTCAGGTCTCGTCATATTGGACGGATGCGTTGCCAAAAGCCGAAATGGAGCGAAAGCTACATGAAGCAGTTGTTCTTGCGCGTGCAAGATTGGAAAGCGGAAAGAAAGGGGAGAAATAGCCATGTCACGTTCAAATGAACTTATAGCAGCTTTTGATGTAGTTTACGGTAAATATCTGCGGGAAGAGATGGAAGAAGCGGAAGAACCGGAAGTAGGAGTTGCAAGCAGATTACGGATATTTTGAGAATTATGTGAAAGGTGACAAAATGAACGACAAGCTGAAAGTACCCAAGGCTATGCAGCCTGTTTTTGATGCTGTTTCGGGGCATATCGACCATTTCTGCAAGCAACATCTGAATGAAGAATATTCCCAGGTATCGCGTGAACTGGCAGCGGCTCTCTGCAGGAAGCGCCCGTCACCTCTGGAAAAGGGAAAGCCGGAACAGTGGGCTTGTGCCTGTGTCTACGTGATCGGCAGCGCCAATTTTCTGCACGACAAAACCCAGACACCGTATATGCAGCTTGGCAAGCTCTGCGAACTGTTCGGAATCGGAAAAAGCACCGCAACTGCAAAAGCGCGGGGCATTGAGAAGCTGATGGGCATCAGTTATCTCGATCCGCGTTGGAGTCTGCCGAGCAGACTGGATGACAATCCTTTGGTCTGG
>CAYQMO010000220.1:0-6440 GCA_964418315.1 uncultured Geobacter sp.
AAAATGAATCATTATGAGCAGACCGTGTACTCCCCTCGTCGGCTGACAACACCGCTGCGCCGGGTCGGTAAAAAAGGAGCCGGTGAATTTGAGCCCGTTTCTTGGGAGGAAGCAATTGCATCCATCTGTGACAACTGGCGGCGGCTCATCGCCAGCCACGGAGCGGAAGCGATACTTCCCTACTCTTATGCCGGTACCATGGGGTTGGTGCAACGTAATGCAGGGCATGCCTTTTTCAACAAAATGGGGGCATCGCGACTGGAGCGGACCATCTGTTCTCCGGCAAAAGATAGCGGCTGGAAAGCGATTATGGGGGAGACGCCGGCTATGGATCCTGGTGAGGTGGAGCAGAGTGATCTGGTAATTCTCTGGGGGATCAATGCCGCCGCCACAAGTATTCACGCCATGCGGGATGCTCAAACGGCCCGGAATCGTGGCGCGCGCCTTTGGGCCATTGATACGTATCGTACACCGACCTGTGATGCTGCCGATGAATCGTTTTTGGTTCGCCCTGGGGGTGATGGCGCTCTGGCATTGGCGATGCTGCACGTCATAGAACAGGAGCAGTTGCTGGATCGGGCATTCATTACAGCCAATGTTCTTGGTTTCGATGAGTTGACAGCAGAGGTATTGCCCGATTGTTCTCCCGGACAGATGGCTGGGATTTGCGGCCTTCCGGTCGAAGTCATAGAGCGTATGGCGCGTGAGTATGCCCGGGCAGAGGCTCCTTTCATCCGCCTCGGAAGTGGCCTGACGCGCTATGGCAATGGTGCCATGACGGTGCGTACGATCAGTTGCCTGCCGGCGGCGGTTGGCGCTTGGGGGAAACCGGGTGGGGGCATCTTCATCGGCACTTCGACCGGAGGAGCTTTCCCGTTGCAGATCGTGACACGAGAGGATTTCATATCGAGCGAGGCGCGACTGATCAGCATGAACCAGCTTGGCGCCGCGCTGACGGAATTGACTGACCCGGCGATTATGTCGCTCTATGTTTATCACTCCAATCCTGCGGTCATAGCGCCAGATCAGAATGCCGTGATTAGAGGTCTGGAGCGGGAAGAACTCTTCACCGTCGTTCACGAACGTTTCCTGACTGATACCGCCCGTTACGCCGACATAGTTTTGCCGGCAACTTCTTCGCTCGAACATCCTGACCTGTATCGCTGCTATGGCAGCTATCATGCCCAGCGTTGCGGCGCAGTTATCAAGCCGCTTGGTGAGGCCAAGAGCAACTGGGAGGTATTCAGCCTGCTCGCCACCGGAATGGGGTGGGAAGAATCGTTTTTCAGCTTGTCAGCAGATGAACTTATCGAATTGCTCCTGAGTGAAGAAAACCGCTGGCGGAGCACCGCTGATACCGAGCGCTTACGGCAGGGGGAACCAATCCTGCTGACACCGCTCTCCGCACCAAAGAAACAGTGGCTGACCACTTCGGGAAAAATAGAGATTCTGAACCGGGCTGAAATTGAGCCGCTGCCGCGCCCGCTGCCGACCCACGCCGAGTGTGATGGTTATCTGCTGCGCCTGCAACCTGCAACCACGCCATTTGCGCTTAACTCGAGCTTTTACGAGCAGGACGATTTGCGCTTGAAGCAGAGTTGCATGGAGTTGCTGATAAACAGAGTTGATGCTGAAGCCCGCTGCCTGACTGATGGTCAGATAGTTTCTGCTTATAATGATCGTGGAGACGTTCGCTTCACGCTGCGGATTTCAGAGCGGGTACCGGTCGGAACAGTAGTTACCGAAGGGGTCTGGTGGCGGGAATTCATCCCCGGTGACCGTGGCGTCAACGCCCTGACATCACAGCGTCTTACCGACGGCGGTAGGGGGAGTACCCTGTATGATGTCACAGTGGAGGTAAGGGCAGCGTAGCATACTTTTCCTCCAGGCTTATTGCTGTGTTAACTGAAATAGTACTTGAATGGAGTATCAATCTACCCGATAAGGTAAAGCGGTCTGTTACAAATGACGGCGGCTGTTGTTTCGTGACGCAGCGGAAAAAAGGAGTTGGTTATGGCGGATATGTTTTCATCATCAGGGGCGAATCCCTTTGCCGGTATTTACGATAATGTGCAGGCTCAGCGTAGCCAGATTGCCCAGTACGCCTTGAATAAAGCGGCAACTTACTGGAATGCCAAGAAGCCGGACGAGGCGATCAAGGAATTTAAGAAGGTGTTGGCCTTTGACCCTCAAAACAAGGACGCTTACTCCAGCCTGGGTAAAATTTACCAGAGTCAAGGGAAGCTGACTGAAGCCATAAAATACTTCAAATTAGGGGTTCAGGCTGATCGTACCTCCGTAACTGCCCACAATAACCTTGGTAATGCCTATCTTCAGGCAAAGCAGTACACCGATGCGGAAAAAGAATTCAAAGCGTCTGCCCGAATGGATCCTATCAATCCACTGGCTGATTATACTCTGGGTCTTCTCTACACCCAGACAGATCGTTTTGTTGAGGCCGAAGCACAATTCAACAAGGTAGCCAAGGTATCGCCCAGGGATGGCAACGTTCCCTACAGTCTGGGGGTTCTATTCAACAAGATGGGGCGTCCGGAGGACGCCGCTAAACAGTTGGAAAAGGCACTCACGCTCAAGAAGGATTTCCCTGCAGCAAACTATGAACTTGGCGCCGCGTATGTGAAAATGGGTGAAACCGACAAGGCTGCGGAGCAGCTTAAAATCCTGGAGACAAAACGATCCAGCTTTGCCAAAGATCTGAGTTTTCTCCTCAATAAACCAAAAATGCTCTACATGAACCAGGGCAACAACCGTAGTTTCATTCAGTCATATCAAGCCACAACTGTTGTTAATGTGCGAACTAAGCTCCAGGATCTTGACATTGCGTTTACAGATGGTGTCAGCAAACAGGTCTCTGTGGCCATACAGTTCAATAATGAAATGGACGTCACATCGATCATGAATCCGTCCAACTGGGAAATATCAAGAGCCAATAGTAAGGAAGCGGGTTACTACAACAACTTCCTGCCGATACCAACTACAGAAGTAACAATTCCCAAACGTCCCTTCTCTGTTACATACAATCCGTCAACACGTGAGGCGAGCGTAATATTTATCTTGACGCAGAATGCGGACAGTACTGCCACCATCGACCCGGAACACCTTGTCTTCAAGTTTTCCGGCAAGGATGCATCCGGACGACAGATGGACACGGCGGCTGATCAGATCGACTACTATTCTGTTAGAATGTCAGGTAAAGCGTTCTGATTTATCCGATACTTAAATCCGGGAGATGATATGAATAAGCTGACACTACATGGTCTGGTCGTAATTGAAGGGCGCGCCACATATGAGCGTATCGCCTCGGCAATCCGTGACATGGAACCGGATGAAACGCTTCGCCAGATTCAGAATTTTTTGAAAATATATCCGGAATTCGCACAGGCGCATAATGACCTGGCGGTGCTCTACTACCAGGCTGGCAATGGCATGAAAGCGCTGGCTCATTATGAAAAAGCTCACAAACTTGAACCGTCAAATATAACGTATCGAAAAAACCTGGCAGACTTCTATTTTGTCGAGCTGGATTGGACTGATGATGCCATCCAGACCTACCTTGACATCCTGAAAGATAACCCGTTTGACGTTGAAACCCTCAACGCTCTTGGCACTATCAGCAGTCAGATCGGTCGCCCCGAGCAGGCTCGGCAGTATTTTACCCGTACCCTGCAGTTGGATGTCGTTAACAGCCAGGCTCGCCAGGCTCTGCAGCAGTTGGGTGGGCAACTTCCAGCGCCGCCACAGCCGTCACAAATTTCCGACAAACAACCAGAAGCGGTTGCAACTCCCGCCGTGCGCCACCACCCCACTCCGGTTCAGCAGGTTGCCGTAGTTCAGCCACCACCCCAGACCCCGGAGAGTCTTCACCAACAGGCTCTGGAACTGGCAAACTCCGGAAAAGCTGCGGAAGCGGTGCGCGCCTTGGAAACGCTGCTAGTGAGTTATCCCGCATATTCTGCTGCACATAACGACCTGGGAGTACTCTACCAGCAGACAGGTGATCTGTCGCGAGCCCGCCGTCATCACGAAGAAGCATTGCGACTGCAACCGGCCAATCAGGTTTTCAAGAAGAACCTGGCTGATCTGCTTTATATCGCCTGTGGCGAAACCGAAGAAGCGATGAAGCTTTATGTCAATATACTTGGCAGCACTCCGCGCGATATTGAAACACTTAAAACCATAAGCCGCATCTGCCTTGAAATAGGTCAGGCTGACGATGCCCGAATGTTTCTTGAGACCATCCTGAAAATTGAGCCCTGGAACAGTGAAGCACGCAAATCACTTGCCGCTCTTGCAAACGTGGAAAAACCTGTTTATTCATCACCCGCGAAAGTTCGCGCTCCTGATGATATCTATGCTGAAGTGCAGCAGCTCGTGCAGCAGGATCAACTGAGTGAAGCACACCTTCTACTGGAAGATCTGGTTCGCAACAACAACAGCAATGCGCTCTTCCATAACGATCTCGGAGTTCTCCGCTACCGTCGTGGCGATGTCGAGGGCGCAAGAAGCGCTTACGAAAAGTCGGTTGAGTTGCAGCCGACCAACAGAAATTACCGCAAGAACCTGGCAGATCTGTACTTTGCAGAGCTAGGCATGACCGATGATGCCATCCGAATGTATCTTGATCTTTTCCACCAGCAACCGAGAGATATTGAGACTTTGGCCAGCCTGGGTCATATCAGTACCGCTGTCGGACGTCCGAATGAAGCAAAATCCTTTTATAGCCGGGCTCTGGAAATTGAACCGTGGAACGCAGAGATCCGGGCAGCGTTGCAAGGGGTGATGTAAGGGAACAGTACTGGTGAGGCGTTTCCAATTGTTCTGTTTGAAGGTGTTTTTTTGACCAGCAGCAGGCCGATCTGGTGTTTCGCCACAAACTATTTTACAGAAAATAAAGTTTTCCATATTAGCCTCCCTATCTTCATGGAAATATTGTGTTAACAGGCAAATACCAGTATTATCCACCGCTCAAAAACAAACCACACAATCATGGAAGGAACACTATAATGAGCAAGGTACTCATCATCGGAGCCGGCGGAGTCGGCCAGGTTGTCACCCATAAGTGCGCTCAGCGGCGCGACGTTTTCAGCGAGATAACTCTTGCCTCGCGCACCAAAGCGAAATGTGATGCCATCGCCGCCCAGTTGGAGTGGAGTATCAACACCGCACAGGTTGACGCCGACAATGTGCCGGAACTGGTGGCACTGATCAGACAACTGCAACCAAAACTGGTGATAAACGTGGCGCTCCCGTATCAGGATCTGCACATAATGGATGCCTGCCTCGAAACCGGCGTCGATTATCTCGACACAGCCAACTACGAACCACTCGACACCGCCAAATTTGAGTACTCATGGCAGTGGGCGTATCAGGAACGCTTCAGGGAAAAAGGTCTGATGGCGCTGCTCGGCTCCGGTTTCGATCCAGGTGTGACCAACGTGTACACCGCGCTTGCTGCCAAAAAATACCTCGATGTTGTCGAAGAGCTTGATATCATTGACGCCAACGCCGGCAGTCACGGTCAGCCGTTTGCCACCAATTTCAATCCGGAGATCAATATCCGCGAAGTAACAGCTACCTGTCGTCACTGGGAAAATGGCCAATTCGTGGAGTCTCCCCCTCTCAGCACCAAGATGGTCTTCGATTTTCCAGAAGGTATCGGCCCAATGAACTGCTATCGGCTCTACCATGAGGAGATGGAGTCACTGGTAAAGCATATCCCGACCATCAAAAAGGCGCAGTTCTGGATGACCTTCTCGGACAACTACCTGAAGCATCTTGAAGTGCTGCAGAACGTCGGCATGACCCGTATCGATGAAGTAGAATATGGCGGCCAGAAAATTGTGCCGATTCAGTTCCTCAAAGCGCTGCTCCCCGATCCAGGCTCACTCGGGCCGTTGACCAAGGGAAAGACCTGCATCGGCGTCATCGCTCGCGGTACAAAAGACGGCCAGCGCAGACAGGTATATATATATAATATCTGTGACCACGAAGCCTGTTACAAAGAAGTACAGTCGCAGGCGATCAGCTACACTACCGGTGTTCCAGCCGTTGTCGGTGCAATCATGATGCTGACAAAACAGTGGCACGAACCAGGAGTCTTCAACATGGAGCAGTTCGATCCGGAGCCGTTTCTGGAGGTACTGGGGCCGATGGGACTGTCGACTGTAGTCGTTGATGGCGGTACATGGCCAGAGTTGTAAAAAATCTCACCACAGAGTCACAGAGAGCACTGAGAAAAAATGATTTGATATCGTAATTCCCAACCCGGACGAGCCGGAACCAAGATGTTAACAAATATGGTTTAAACAAAAAACTTTTTGCTTTTGCCTTTATCCGCTTTTATCCCTTTTATCCCTGTAAACAAAAGGTTTGCTTTTGACTTCAAAAGCTTCTTAACAGGGATAAAGAAAGATAAATGC
>CAYQMO010000221.1:0-6356 GCA_964418315.1 uncultured Geobacter sp.
CAACGGTTCTGTTCTGGAAAACCTGGCGAGCAAGAAAGGGTTGAGTAGTGAACATGCAAAGCTGATCAGAGGCTTTATCGGGGATGTCATTATCAGCAGCCCGTCTTCTACCGGCACAACGTATGCGGCTAAATATATCCCGCCTTGTGACGCAAACATAAACTATGACTCGTTTTTGACAGGCACTGCGCAGGGGAGAGATTCTTTAGGCGGAGCCTGTACAACTATTTCTGATACCAACAAGAACCTGATTACGTTTGTCTCAAATAATATGCAATCGATTTCCACAAAGATTAAAAGTAAAACCGCCTTAACAGCCACAGAAGAAGCGTTTTTGCAAGCAACACCAATGTCTGTATCCCTGATTCTGAAGAATGCGGTTGCAACCAATACTGAAACGGAAGTTATCGGAAAATTGTCGGAGGTGACAGCAAAAGCCTTCAGTTTCTATATGCTTTCAGATCTGTTGGGACGCACCTATCAACTTAATGAACTGGCACGTCATATCAGGTCTACTCAAAAGGATAATAAATCAGGTTCTTCACCTGAAACGTGTCAAATGGAAATCCTCGAAGGCGGCATGGCTTTGGTGGATATGCTGGAGGAAAATACCCTTAAATTGGTCTCTAGCGCTCGCTCTGAATATGCAAGCGTGGCATCAGAAATCAATGCGGTAGAAGCAATTATGCAAAATATGAAGAGGTTCGACGATACGGTATTTAACGAATTATCCAAACGCTTCGGTAGCGGAGTTGCCATGCGTGCGGCAGGGAAACTCTAATCACAACAGGAGGAATTTATGGCGAACAAGAAGGGAAGGAGCACACAACAGACCGGCATCGAGGGTGTACAACCGAAGCAACAGGAACCGTATTCGAAAAGCAGGCCAAAGAAAACACCTGAACAATGGATGCAGGACAAGCTCGAACAAGCAAAAGACCCAAATACCCAATATCTTAAAAGCACCACTGTAGATACTGGTGAGTTCATCAATCTTCTTCGTTCCAGCGACAATCTCATTTACCAGATGCGCATGAAAGTGGGAAGAATGATCTCTTTTGAACAGGCACAAGGTTTTTATGAGCGGCACCGGTCTCTAAAGGAACAGCTCAATATTCTGAACGCTGAAATCAGTAAAGTGATGGCATGGGATTATACACCGCCACGCGGATATAGTAATCCATTTCCTAAAATCAAAGATACCGGTGAAACAAAAAAACAATCAAAGCCGACGAATACAGAGCAATTCTCCTCATTAATTACTTAATAATGCTGGTATCTTGACCAGATTATAGTGCAAGTGAAGGTTTAACAAATATTTTATACTCTTTTTAGAGAATCCGTCGGCTTTGCCACGGTTAGACTTCTCAGGTTGTAGTCCTGGAAGAATTTCCTCAGACATGGGATGAAACTATCTGAAAGGCCAGGCCCTCTTGCCTCTTTCAGATTTATTTTCGGATGAATAACGTTATGTTCTTCCGATAGTCGTTTGGGTAAAATGACTTAAATCTCTACACTACAGTTACGTTCAAAATCTGATACATATCAAACGAACAATTGACCCTTTCCGGCAAAAGCCTGAACGGGTTTTTTATTATCCAAATCCGTGCCAAGCCTTATAAGCGACGGAATCTACCACATCCCAACAGGGAGATACTTTGTTCTCTCCTTCAAGGGATAGTCAATTGTCTTCACATCTTGGGAAATCCAACAAGGAGGCAGTATTATGGCAAGTTTAAACAGAGTAGAACTCATCGGTAACCTTGGTCGTGACCCTGAAATCAGGTTCACAACAGCAGGGACAACAGTGGCATCTTTAGCACTTGCTACCAGTGAGAAAGTCAAAAACAAAACTGGCGAATGGGAAGAACGGACAGAATGGCACAACATAATTCTTTACGGCAGAACAGCTGAAATAGCTGGTGAATATCTGGCAAAAGGGAAAAGTGTCTATCTGGAAGGGAAACTCAAAACTCGCAAGTGGCAGGACAAATCAGGCAAAGATCGTTACACAACAGAAGTCGTCGGCGAAAAAATGCTCATGTTGGGAGGGAAATCTGGATCTAATAGCGAACAGATTGATTCAGCTCCTATCCAGGAGCAAAATTCGTCAACATTTGATGACGATGACTGGCCACTATCACCACCACCCAAGTAACTGACAGCTGCATAATCAATCACCACCTCGACAGGGAGACAACCAACCCTGCTGGGGAAGGTCTGTCTTCACTGTTTGAGTACAAACTCAAAAAAGGAGAGCGACCATGACTGCAGCAGCTCAAATCATCTCATTCAATCAACCTCACACGCCTCCATCTACGCAGGTAGCAGCACCATCCACTTTAACCAGTTTCGCTGTAAGCGTCTCGGAAATGAAATCCCAGGTGAACCTCATCCAACACATTATGAAGGAAGTAATGAAAAATGGGGAACACTTTGGCGTAATTCCCGGATGTGGCGATAAACCGGCTCTTTTGAAACCAGGTGCTGAAAAACTGATGCTAACATTCAGGCTGGCAAACGACGTTGAAGTCGATACCATTGACCTGCAGCACGGACACAGGGAATACCGGATCAAAGTGACACTCTATTCTCCTACCGGTCAGCGTCTCGGCACAGGTATCGGTTCATGTTCGACTATGGAAGGTAAATACCGCTTCCGCGTTGGCCCTACTGAACTGACTAATCTGCCTGTTCCTAAAGAGTACTGGGATCTTCGCAAGGAGAATCCGGTTAAGGCGCAAGAAATCATTGGCGGCCGTGGTTACAGCCCCAAAAAAGATGAAAGTGGCAGCTGGATGATAGCTCGGCAAGGGGAAAAGGTTGAATACGAAAATCCTGCCGACTATTACAACACCTGTCTGAAAATGGCGAAAAAGCGGGGATTGGTAGATGCCGTTCTTACCAGTACCGCCGCTTCTGACATTTTCACCCAGGACATCGAGGAAGACCCAACGCTGTATATGAGGGTTGCTGCTCGAACGAATGTTGCTGAAGCACAGAAAACCGGTCAAACGGCACCATCAACTGAGCCGGTCTTTGAAGAGGCACACGTAGTTGAAGAACCTCACGCCAAACCTGCAACCGCATCAAGATTGGCAGATCCGCATGAACTGCTGGAAGCACTGCAATCGAAGGGAATCAAGTATGAAATCAGGGACAACCTGGTTGCAGCTGCCCCATCATTTAGCGATGCAGATGGCCGGAACTTCGTTAAGTCCCTTGGTTTTAAATGGGATGGCAAAACGAAGGAATGGACTAAGTTTCTGTAAATAAAACCCCTACCGCGCAAGGAGACAACGAAATCTCCTGCCGGGGGATTCTTGTCTCCTCTGTTGGGTAACAACCCTACAAAAAATGGAGATAAAATTATGAAACCGATAAAAATCATCAAATTCGTAAAGATCAATGGCTGTCAGATACCGGTATATGCTTCTGAAAAAGTAGAGACTACCATCAGCATTGATGTGAAGCAGATCATAACATGCGTCATTTTGGGTGCACTGGCAACGGTAGCTTCGCTAATGGCGTTCATGGCCTAAACAACCAGCGGCACAAACTCAACTCTGATCGGGAGACAACATTCTCCCTGAAGGGACGGTTGCCTCCTGTATCGCAACCTGATACAGTAAAGGAGGCTTCAATGCTGCCAGAGAATATCAAGGAGTACATAATGACGTATCACAATGCCGATATGACAGCTCTTGACCGATTTGAAATGGTTGTCCGTATTATAGCGGACAATGAGGTTGCTTGCAGTCTCATGGAGAAATTGCTGTCAGCCGCCGAACGGTACTTCTGCAAGGTTTTTGAAATGGAAACCAGGCTCAAGATTGCTCGCCTCCGTGTTGACGGAAACGAACTGCGTGAGCTGACGGAAAATCTGGATAAAAATCGCATGTACGCTCACGAAGCACTCATCTCGGATCTTCATATTTTTAACCGTTACGTTATGAAGGAATTCGCAGATGAAATGCCGGTAGGGGGAATCTTCAACAGAGAGCCGGAACTAATTCACAATCGCGTTGCGGTTGCTGATTGGGCTGGGGATCTTTTGACAGCGGTATACCAGAATCGGAAACGTTGATACTCACGACATAACAAACAATCCAAGTAAATCATTCAGAGGTGACCCTGTAGCAGGTAGTCGCCTTTTTTGTTGCCCAAAACTCAATAATCCTGCTGGGGGAAATAAAATTCCCGCACGGGGGTTTTGTCTTCTCCACAAATACAAAGGAGAAGTAACCATGAGTAAACTCGATTCATTTCTCGCAAACGCAATCCAATCACACCAAAAACAACTCTCATCACATCTTGGTGATCGTACCCTGTACGTCGGAGCCTCCGATATTGCCGGCTGCCCTCGTAAAGCAGCGCTTGGTAAACAGGTGGCGGCAAACCACGACATCAAGACTCTGCTCCGCTTTACTCGCGGTCATGTTGCTCAATCAATGTACGCAGAGTTTTTCAGAACCGGTGGGGCAAACTTCGAGGAAGAAGTGGAAGTTCGTCATCCGGAATGCCCTGAAATCCTGTGTCACATCGATTTTCTGTTCTATGCGAACAGGGAAGGCAAACGGCTACATATAGTTGAGATGAAATCGACCAACGGCATCCCCGAAGAACCATACTCATCATGGGTTGATCAACTGCACGTCCAAATGGGCTTGCTGAAACTCAATTTGGCTGATGATGTGGAAATCGGTGGCTCTGTTCTGGTTGTTGATCTCAATGCAGGAGAATACCGGGAGTTCAACAGCTACAAACCAAACGCTCTGGTTTTCGATCACCTGATACAAAAAGGTGAACATATCCTCGCCGCAATGCGTGGTGAATGTGAAGCGAAAACTGAAGCAAGCTTTCTTTGCGGTTACTGTCAATTCAGAACCGGATGCTCTGCACACCCGATAGGTTCAACAGCGGTACTACCTCTGGAAATCCACCAGGCTGGCAAAGCTTATCTGGAGCTGAACTCACAGAAGAAAACGATCGAGTCACAGCTGAATGTACTAAAGGACAACCTGCTCAGCTACACGGGAGGTGCTTTTAAGTCGATTACTGATGAATTTTCGATCGTTGCGACAACTGTGGGTGAATCAGTTACCGTGGACAGCAAAAAACTCAAAGCGAGCTTTCCTGACATCTACACTCAGGTAACGAAACCCAAAGCTGGATTCGTGAAACTCGAAATCAAACCATTGGCAGAATAAACCAACCACCCACCGGGAGGCGACTCACGCTTCCCACTGGGAATCTCCTGTCATGGAGGCGTGTCGCTCCCATGAAAAGGAGAAATGACCATGTTGCCATATGATCTGAAGAACTTCACCACACGTATCACATTCGGCAATATTCTCGCCAGGATGGTAGATACTATTCACTTTTTGCTGACGGCATTGTTATTAACGATGATCTTTGCCGCGCTGTATTTCAGCTTCATTCTGGCTGCCACTGTACCGGTTTCTGAACCGTTCCAGCGGGCTTCCACAATGGAGGTGCAAAAATGACCGACGCATCACTCACCCTCCACGCCACAAACCGTTTTTTTGAGCGAAGTGTGCCCATTGAAGTGCTTTCGTTACTGCCAATTGTTACCGCACTCCTGACTGAAAAGCCTCTTAAAGTCAAATTCAGGGAAGCTGGCATTACATTGGTAGCACGTATTGCAGAAGATGGACGTCCACGCCTTGTGAGCGCCTGGAAAAATACATAACCATCCAATAAAACCGCCTGACAGGGAGAACAATCCATCCCTGTAGGGGAGGTTTGTCTCCTTGTCGAGGACGGATTTCTACCTCAAAAGGAGACCACTGATGGATAATTCAAATCATGAACTGACCCCGGCAACATACACCGTTCAAGACGTTTTCGGATTCCCCTCGCAGATGCCACTTCAAGGCTTTGCCCCTGGTCACCCACTGGTGCCCAAGGCAACCGTAGGCTATGTTTGGGACGCAAAGTTGGCCAAAGATTTTATCGAATGGCTGACAGAGCCTAATCCCGATCCTCTCTGGATTTCGGGACCGACAGGGTGCGGTAAAACAGAAACCCTGAAGAACGTGTTCGCTGCACTCAATATTCCCACGGTAATCGTTTCGGCAAAGGCTTCAACTGAGCCGGACGATATTCTGGGAAGAGTGCAACTCAGAAATGGCGATACCGTATTGTCGGGATAGAAATACGGTGCGCGCATGCGTAGGTCAGCGTCTTCCATTGTATCCGCCGTTTCCAGCTTCGTGGCAAAAATACGCCAGACCATGCATCACGTTTCCGTAAGCCCCCCTGCAATCCCGGAAAGTCGGATTTCCCAATTCCGGTTTTGACCTTGGCATACCTTCGGTCGCCTTCCTGCAAAA
>CAYQMO010000222.1:0-6327 GCA_964418315.1 uncultured Geobacter sp.
GAGATACCTCCAAAGTCCAACACTTGAACATCATCCACACCAAACACTTCAAGCGCCTTGATAAAAAAGTGCAGAGCGTCAGCACCTTCAACCAAAAGCAATTTTGGACACTTTATTTCAATTCGAGGCGCCATTTTTAACGCACCTCCATATTGGCATCAATAGCAACTTTCAGCATTTCATGGTCAAAACATTTTGCAACAGTCTTTGTTTCTGTTCTGTCGATACGGATATAGCTGAAATTACTTGCCAGTTCACCTGAAAGACCTTTGTAGGCCGCCTCCAAACACTCATAACTGTGCGTTGTGCATATTACCTGACAATCATATTCATGGGCGGCCATAGCAATTGCTTCCCAAATCTTCGGCATTACAGAGTAATGAATGCCATTCTCGCATTCATCAATCAGGACTACTCCATTTTTGGTCGTAGCAATCGCCAGGACTATTGAAAGTAATCTGGAGACACCATCGCCCATGTAAGCAATTGGAATTTTTCGCTTTAACCCGACATCGCCATGAATAAGTGAAGAGTCACCCATTGCAACAGATGAAAGGGACTTCAATTTTGGTTCAATAATTTTCAAAAATTGTACTATTTCATCAATCTTTCCAAGGACATCCAATTGGCCAAACTTTTGGGCATCTTCAGTCGGATTAATTGCTACTCTTGCTCCAAGAAACGCGGCCTGACGCCGCTCACCGTTTGCATTATCAACCCGAATTCCAAAGCCATCAACTCCCATAAGAAGATGAGATGTCTGGCTTTTTATCTTTTTACTGTCATATGTAATATCCAGTGAAAAAGATGGTTCAGGTTTTTGGTCTGTACTTATCTGTGTTGGCCTGAATCCTGGTCGTACATTTTTTGCTGCGATTGTCGCTGGTATATAATTGGGGTTGAATTTGAGCGTCATTTTTTCTTCGCCACCATTAACAGTGGCAGAGATTTCAATCTTGCTGTCAATATTATAATTATAGAAAATTGGTGCCCACATTGAATCAGGGTCAAATGCGATACTCCCAACCCCCCTCCATGCAAATTGTCTGAGTATCATTTGCGGATTCATTCTGTCATGGAACATAAAAAGTGCTTCCAATAATGAAGTTTTGCCTACGTTGTTGCGTCCACCCAACAGCGTGATTCTTGATATGTTGGGGATTTCAAGCAAGTCAAAACCTTTAAATCCTTTAAGGGAGAGTTTAGAAATCATGTATAACCTCCGTATTGAGTCTGATTTGTGCAAACTACATTATCATTTTTTTCCAGTGTTGTCCGTATAGCTCTTTGCATCAAGTCAAAAGCACCCCTTCCGCCCCTTCGTGGCACCTTCTCCCTAATGGAGAAGGAAGATAATCATCCCCTCGCCCACCGGGAGAGGGTGGCCGAAGGCCGGGTGAGTGGATAAGGCAGGGTTTTAGAGCCTGTGCAATTACCTAATCTAACAACGATTATTATTGTCAAGAAGAAGTGTTTCGATTTTGTCTGCTCCCTCTTCTCCTCTCAAAAAACGCAAGCAGAGCACAGGCATCAATGACATGGCGCCTCAGCGACCCTCCAACATGGTTTCTGTTCTACGCTGTTTAATAAGATCTTCACTGCTGAATTTCATATCGCTGAATTTACCCTTCAGGCTGCGTACCAAAGATTGTCGCTGACTTTCCCGCTCTGCCAGATATAGAGATAAATCTGTAACATTGTTTCGCCTTTGCCTGGCTGGCTTTAATGGTCGCGCGTTCTTATGTTGTGTGGCTTCGGCTTTCATATAATTTATCTTCTTTGAGAGTTTGTATTCTGTTTTTACGCAGTGCGCGGGAACGGTTATGAGTGTGACCGGCGCGGCAGGTTTCTCGCCGCGCCCAAGTCCACATGAGAGTTGGGGCATCACTTTCCCTCAAATGTGAATATATGAAGGGCGTCCCTAACGATTCTGCCAAGGCTTGCAGCTTCTTGGTCTGCGTTTTATCCTGCGTCGCGCCGTTGAGCGGTATGTTCCAAAATGGAACTTACCACAGGTCTGGTTATTCACTCGTGACGAATTTATCCCAGAGCGCCACCTGGAACCAATGGGGCATAGTATTAGTTTTCATTTCCAGTTCATCGCCGCCGGTTATTTCTGCAACCCAAACCTTTTCATGGAAGGAGTTGTCAAAAATGTACGCCCGGTCCGTGTATTGGACAGCATCGGCAAGCAAATCCAATGAGCGGTGATAACGCTCGACAATCTTTTCTTTGGGCACCGGATGACCACCGGCTTCAACACGGTTTTCGACGCGGGAAATGTTGATCTCGGGGGCTTCTGTTGCAACGTAATAGAGATAGGTGCGAAAGCCATGTTGTTGCGCTTTTTGCAGAATGGCGACCTTGCCGGAGTGGGACATGACCGTTTCAAAGGTAAACGACACTCGATTATCCAATAGCTTTTGCCGGATAAAGTCAGCCGCAACCGAAGCAAAATAGGAGTTGACCGATACAGCGAAAAAACTCAGTTTCCCGTCATTGAAACGCAGCTCTGCAGCCTCATCAGACAGCCCGGCTGTCTCTAGAAAAGACGATTCTTGAAAGAAAGGGAGGATCTCATCAGCCGTGGTTTCAACACCGTACCATGTCACATCAAGAAAACCGAAGTCGGCAATTTCTTTTTCAATGTCATCCGGGTTGATATACACCCCGAGCAACTCCGGCTCGATTACGCCCTTGATGGTGCTTTTCCCCGAACCGTTCGGGCCGGCAAACATTCTCAAGCGAGGAATGGCGCTACTCATCGCTTTACCCGTACCCGTCGCTGTCCCGGAGTTACCATGGTTGGTGACGGCAGAGGTTTGAGAACCCTGGAAGTACCATCGGAGGATGACTCCACCAGTTGTCCATTGATTGCCTCAACCACCCGTCTGCCGGAAGCAAGCGTTTTGCAGTACGCCTGCTTTACCGCTCCTTCCGCCAGTTCGGGGATACGCTGCTCCAGATTGCTCATGGATTTTTCATCTAGTTGTCTCATAGGCACCTCCCCGGTGTCGTTATATCAGACCTGCCGTTTTTTAGAAACCTGGCAGCTCTTTGATAGTGGATTCATACAAACATCTTTTCCAGGCAAGCTTTTTTGATGTTCTTCAGCTTGTCAAGTTCACGCTGCTGGAGGGTAATGAGGGAATCGAGGTTGTTGAAGAACTCCGCTATTTCTTTCTGTTCATTTAAGTTCGGTAGTTTGATCGGAGTCGCCTTTGCTTGCTCTATCGTGTAGTGTGATATTGTTCCGATGTGAGTAATACTTTGAACATAGCAGCGAAAAACTTTAGTTGTTAAAAAGGTATAGAGAAATCGCCCGGATATATTTTCTGATTTTTTAAACCACAATAGATCAGCATCCTTGAAATACAATGGCTCATTGGATTCGACCAAATACGGAATACCGATTGAACCACCTCCTGTCACGAGAACATCATTTCGCTGCACCCTACCAATTAATTTAGTAAGTTCTTGGTATAATTCTACCGAAATGAATGCTTTTGAATTTGTATTACCGTTATAGGCTGCGACAACATCGCTCGACCTAAAAAAAGGTACCCCTGCCTGCGTCCATTCATTCTTGTGGACACGAGCCGCAGATGATATTTCTATCACTTCCCCCAATGTCCGCCGTTCCCACCTCCCCACAAACCCCTTAAAACGAATCTCCGGGACATCAGCACCCTCTTTGGGAAACATCTTTTCGAGCATGGCTTTTTTTACAGTGGTCAGTTTGTCATACTTCCGTTGGTGCAGGGTGATGAGGGAGTCGAGGTTTTTGAAGAAGGAGCCGATTTGGGATTGTTCGAAACTACAAGGAATAAATTCTTTTTGGCAATGAACATCATTTCTATTTAATGTTGGCACACCACTACCTGTTCCAAAGCGCTTCAAGTCTAATTTAAGGTACATGTAGTAAACGTAGAGTGGCATATTATTTTTATAATCAGTCACCCATAATGCTGTGTTGTGAGGCCAAAAATCTGTCTCAACATAGTGAAGATTCCCTATTGTTCCTGAACGCCCTGTTATTACTCCAGGACCTTTTACCTTGAATTCTGAATGAAAACCATTGATGCCATTTGACATTACAACAGGATAACATCCTTCACTCATTTCATTTTTTGGTAAATCGAAGCCTCTTTGTAATGGAGCTATTTCATCAAGCCTCCGCTCCTCCCACTCCCCGCTAAACCCCTTAAACCTTATCTCCGGCACCTTGCGCTTATCTACCATCTCACACACCCTTCAACAAAAGCTGAAACTCAGCCAAGCCTTGCATATCAAATTCATTGCCGGTTAGTTCATCAATCAGGGCTGACAGACTCTGCTCTGTGGTCTGAATCTGTTCGACTACACCTTTATATGTAGTGGCGTATTTTTCAGCCAACGTCACCACCTTGGCTGTCAGGGTGGCAATTTCTGCCTGGGGCAGTTGATGCAAGGCATCCACCAGGGGGCGAATCCATTTAAGTTCCAGCAGATCATAAACCTGCCCATCGCTCAGACTTTCGATGGTGGCCTTGGTGTTGATGTGCAGGGCGGCTGCATAAGCGATACGCTCTTTCTTGAGATCCTTCTCACCCTTCAGCAGCTCATCTGCTTTGAAAATCCTGGCCTCAAAGGAATCTTCTGGATAACTCTCACCTTTTTTGCTGTCGGCTCGGAGCTGTTTGACTTCCTTTGCCAGTTCGGCGGTTACGAAACCGTCTTTATCTTCGTTGAAGGAATCAGAATCCTTTTCTTCCTCGCTGAATGCTTCCAGGATCTCCTCAATCTCTGTGCCGATGATGGCAATCCGTTTTTCCAGCTCTTGCAGCTCCTGGAATTCCGGCTTAAGCAGGGTTTGCTGCACCAGGGTGAAAGGAATTACCCGCCCTGTCCAACCGTCCTGAACCTCGTGATCCTTGCCATCCTTCTTCTTGATAACCATATTCGGGTCAACGGTTCTGGTGGCTGCAAATCCCTCGGTCTGGATAATTTCCAGTTCAATGGCAATCTTGCCCCATTCATCATAAAGGGCTTGATACGCGGTGTAGGGGTCGATCAGGGGGACTTTTTCCAGCCGCTTGAAAATATCTTCGCCCAGCACGGTTTCTTCCTGTGCGATAGAGACGGTCTCTATCTGATCCAACAGGTGCGCCTTAAGCATCTGGTCAAAACCTTGAAACGCCGTTGCAAACTGATTGTTAAATCCCGCCACGGCGGCATGTTCTTTTATGGCCAGTTTGACATCAGGCAGTTGCAGAGCTGTATATGAGCCGGACAGACTGGTGAACAGGGTTTCGCGCAGCCCCGGCAAAACCGTCCAGTAAGGTTCAAGAATATCGATCTCGTGCTGAGGAATCCCGCCGAACATGGATGCATGAATGTCCCAGCTTTCGGCGCTTTCGGATGAATCGACATAACGGGGGATGTTCAGATTGTAGTTGTTACTCCGGATTTCTTCGCGCGTTACCTCCCGTGAAAACCTGGCATATTCTTGCCGGTTCAAGACCGTATCGGCAATGCGCTTGATGTCCGAGGCGCGCAGCTTGTTGTTTTTGCCGACTTTTTCAAAGCCTTTGGAAGCATCAATAATCAGCACGTCCGTCTGGTCGCGCTTTTGCCTGAGAATCATGATGGTGGTGGGAATGCTGGTGCCAAAAAAGATGTTGGCCGGCAGGCCGATGACAGCGTCGATATGGTTGCCTTCTATCAGCTTTTTGCGGATTTCCCCCTCTTCACCGCCACGGAACAGCACGCCGTGGGGCAAGACAATCGTCATGATGCCGTTTGGCTTCAGGTGGAAAAGTTCATGGAGCAAAAAGGCGTAGTCGGCCTTGGATTTGGGGGCAAGACCAAAGCGGGCATAGCGGGGATCGCTCTCCTTGTCGCTGGAGTCCCATTTTTGTGAGTATGGTGGGTTCGATACCACAACATCCACATAGAGCGGATTATAGCTGTGTGTCGGGTCGTTTTCGTCAAAATATGGCCAGTCCTCTTCCAGTGTATCGCCGTTACGGGTAACGATATTGTCAACCAGTATTCCCCGCATAACCAGATTCATACGGGTCAGGTTGTAGGTATTCTGCTTTAGTTCCTGGGCGTAATACTTGATGTTGTTGGCATCGGTCATGTGCCTGGATACACACTGGCCAATGTTGATGAGCAATGACCCTGATCCGCTGGTGGGGTCGTAGATCTGAATCTCTTTCCTGTCCTTAACATGGTGGGCTACAATCTCAGACATCAGGAGCGAAACTTCATGCGGGGTATAGAACTCCCCCGCTTTTTTACCGGCATTGGCGGCAAACATCCCGATCAGATATTCATAGATGA
>CAYQMO010000223.1:0-6325 GCA_964418315.1 uncultured Geobacter sp.
CGTAGTAATTATGGAAGAATTGCTCTGCCTTGCTCCGTGTGAGATTTTCAATATCCGACATCCAGCCGATTGTTGGCTGCCCGTACGGATGAGTCAGAAAACTGGCAGCGACAAATGTTTCCCACAATTTGCTCTCAGGATCAGCATCGTATGATCTGCGGCGCTCTTCCATGACAACCGAGCGCTCTGTGTAGAACTCTCGCAGTACCGCATTCTGCAGGCGATCCGACTCGATAGCTGCCCACAACTCCAGCTTGTTTGCCGGGAGACTGATCAGATATGTTGTACCATCGCGGCTGGTAAAAGCGTTGTAGCCGGTGCCGCCGTTCTTGGCATAGAGCTCAAAAAACTCATCCTTTACAACGTATTTTGACGCATCCGCTTCCAGCTTCGTCAACAGCTTCTCTAATTCTGCTATCTTTGCGGAGTCCGATTTTTCTCTTTTTGCCTTCTCCCCCGTTAGCGCCTGGGCAGTTGCTTCAATAGCGTCAAGGAGAGGTTTTTCGGCAGCAAAATCTTTTGTTCCGAGTGTGGTCGTCCCTTTAAAGAGCATATGCTCCAGCAGATGGGCTATCCCGCGCTCATCGCTCCGTTCATCAACACTCCCGACCCTGAAACGAATCCAGGCAGAAACCGTCGGCGAAGTATGCCGCTCCACCATCAGCAGCTTCATGCCGTTTTTTAAAGTATGCTCCACGACCTTTTCTTCGAGTGTTGCAGCGTGGAGGGGGGTGCTGAGTAAAATAAATGCTACAGTTAGAAACAAGAATCTTTTCATGTTCATTTGCTCTCCTTATTAGACCCTAAGGGTTTTCAAAACCCTTAGGGTCTGGTCGTTAGGTCCGGAATTGATTATTCCGCGTAGTCTTCCGCAAACCACTTGCTTTCAGCATCAGTAACCCACTGAGCGTGCAACTCTTCATAGCGTTTTTGACCTGAAAACCATTCAAGCACTGCCGCTCGCTTCAGTCGAGGTGGTTTTTCGGTGAGAAATGTAGCATATGAAGACCATTTCCATTCCCTGAAATCACCGACAAATTTATGTTTTTGCGGGTTTTGGTGGATATAGGCGATAACACTCCAGAATTGTCGGTCATTTGTCACCGGAATACGGCCAAAGGGGTGTTGAAACAAGCTGCCAGTCCGACCATAGGCTTGATTGATGGCTTTGGCGTATGCATTAAAGAAGTCGGAGAATTTCTGGGAAGCAGACCTTGGAGAATCAGACCCTAAAGGTTTTTGGAAACCTTTAGGGTCTTCGACTTCCACCTTACTCTTCACCTTGATCAACAAGTGAAAATGATTGCGTAATAAACAATACGCGAAAGTTTCTGCCACAGGCTCAATGTGACGTGCGTAAAGCTTCAGAAAGTGAGTGTAGTTGCGCTCCTCGCAAAAAATGTCATCACGATTTGTACCACGATTGTAAACGTGGTAGTAAGTGTCAGCTTGTAATGGAGAAGGACTGGTCATATTCTTTCGGAGTTCTCGTTATTATCCAGACCCTAAGGGTTTTCAAAACCCTTAGGGTCTAAATAACCATGCCTCAATTAAAAAACCGAAAATTTAATATACTTCCGGGGATCTTCCTTGAAATCTATTATCACGGCATTCAAATCGTCAACCATCTTGTTCATTTTCTCGTAGAGTGCTTTGTCATTAACCAGTTGTCCCGCAGTTCCTGCGCCGCTGTTTAGCTTCCCCGTCATTTCTTCGATCGCTTTTACCGACAGTTCGGCCCTGGTAAGAAGAGATATTCCCTTATCATAAAATTCCCGGTCATTCAGCAGCAGCCCGATAGTGGCATCTTTTGACATCATCCGCTTTTGCAGGGTGCTGACATCATCGGCCGCCTGGACGCTTTTGTCAGCCAGTAACGTTAATTTTGAGTAGAGCGCCTTATCATAGATTAATTTGTTAAGTGTGCCATCAGACATCTGAATATCCTGCAGCGTCCGATCGGCGCGGCTGAGAATGCTGATCAACCGGTTGTACGGCTCCGGGTCGCGGTTAAGGCGCCCAAGTGTTCCGTCTCCACGGTTTATGGTAACAATAAGCTCTTTCATTTCAACGGCAAGACGCGCAACATTGCTGTACAGTGTCTCGTCCTTGTTAAGCTTTCCCAGAGTCCCTTTCCCACTTTCAATGTTATCGATGATCCGGTTTACTCTGTCAAAGGCGTCGCCGGCCTTCTGGATGACATCGTCCAGCTTAGCGCCCGGTGAGCCTTGGAGTTGGATTGGTGGAGTTTCCGAGTAATGTTTTGAGGGGAGTATGTCAACGTATTTTTCCCCCATGAGCCCACGGGTTTTAATGGTCACCCTGGAATCAGCTCCGATTTTCTTCAGAGCGTTGGTATCAACTTCAATATCAATACTGACTTCATTGCTGTTTTTGGGATTGGCAAAGAAAATGCCGGTGACAAGGCCGACATCCACCCCGGCAAGCCAGACCGGCGCGCCGATTTTAAGACCTACGACATCATTCATGACAATCCGCAGATCTCCCTTATTGACAAACATCTTGGTTTTCTGCCCCATCAGCAGCACCCCGCCGGCAAAAAAGAGCAGCGCCAGCAGGATAAAAATACCTCCCCGCACCTGAGCCCAGCCGATCTGATTACTCCGTTTCATAGCAATTTCACCCGTTCCGGTTGTTTGAGGTTGACTGTCTGCACATCATAAAATAGTGACCTGTCGGTAGGTTCGAGAAATTCGCATACCTCGGGGATGCTGCATCTCCGCATCTCCTCCTCGCTCCCTTCAAACAGTATGCGCGCCTTGTGCAAAAAGATGAAGCGTTGTGATGTCGCAAAAGCGGTGGCAAGATCGTGAGTGACCATCAAAGTCGTCTTCCCTTCGGCTTGTAAGCGCTGCATGAGGTTGCAGATGTTATGGACTCCGATCGGATCCAATCCGGTAGTTGGTTCATCAAAGAAGATGTAATCCGGGTCGGCCGCCAGGGCACGGGCGATAGCCACCCGTTTTTTCATGCCGCCCGAAAGCTCGGCCGGATAGAGGTCGAGAGCCGCTTCCACTCCGACAAAACTAAGTTTTTCGAGCACGATGTTCGTTATTTCACCCTGAGAAAGTTTTCCCTCTTCAAACAGGCGATAGCCGACATTTTCCCCGACAGTCATTGAATCAAATAGCGCTCCGCCTTGAAAAACAATGGCGATCCTTTTGCGTTGCTCCAGAAATTGTGCCTCCGGCAAGCCGGTAATGCAGAGGTTACCGATAAAAACTTTCCCGGAATCGGGTTCAAGAAGCCCAAGCAGCAGTTTCAGTATGGTTGTTTTCCCGGCACCGCTGACCCCTAGAATGGTACGATTAACGCCCCGTTCCAGATGGAAATCAAAATCCTGCAGGATCTTGCGACCGCCTATCGAATAACATAATTTTTCAATGCGGATTGAGTCGCTGGAGCTCATGGGACTGAAGTCCCACCCATTGCCAATATGATCCGCCACTCCTCTTCCGTAACCGGCTGAATCGAGAGGCGGCTCCGCTTGACCAGCGGCATGTCTGCCAGCATCAGGTTCTGCTTGATATTCTCCAGGGTCACAATTCTTGGCAGCGGTTTGACATAGCGGACGTCGACCATATACCAGATCGGTCTGTCAACGGATGCTTTGGGATCGAAATGCTCAGAGTTCGGATTCAGGGCGGTGATATCTGGATAACCAGCCCGCGCAACCTCTGCCAGACCGACCACCGCAGGCTCCGGTATGTTGCTGTGGTAGAACAGCACCAGATCGCCAACGAGCACGGAATCCCTCAGAAAATTGCGTGCCTGGAAGTTGCGCACACCATCCCACGGCTCGGTCATGCCAGGGCGGTTCTTCAGGTCATCGAAAGAAAAACAGCCCGGTTCGGTTTTAAAAAGCCAGTAATTCATAGAGGTTCCTTTTATCCAATTGGTGTTGTATACCGGGGCTGAGAATGACCAGCCCGCCCAGCCTTTCCGGGCGGTCTGGTCGAGCCGCAAGTTGGACATTCGTCTCTTTCGTTTTCGTAGCGGAAATAATCTTGTCCTCATACAATCTTTGGGCTACGATGTAGCTCAAGGGAGAAACAATTATGTTAGCTAACAACTCTGTTGTTCGAGCAAGGATTGACGGAAATATTAAAATTGAGGCCGAGGCAGTGCTCGCTTCTATCGGTCTTACAGCCTCTGATGCTTTCCGCATGCTGATGATGCGCATTGCAAAAGAAAAACAGCTACCGTTTTCGCCGCTTGTTCCTAATGAAGAAACTATTGAAGCAATGAAGGCAGCGCGACGTGGTGATCTTGTTGCAGTTGGCTCCGCAGATAACCTCCTTGAGATGCTGAATGCGGGAGATTAGATACGTCGGTCGCTTCAAGCGCGACTACAAACGGGAAAAATCCGGACGTCATGGAAAAACACTCGACACCGCACTGATGGACACTGTGCGTCTGCTTGCCGCCGACGAGATTTTGCCACATCGTTACTTCGATCATCCGCTCTCTGGTGATTGGGCTGATCACAGGGACTGCTACATCAAGCCTGATTTGATCTTGATTTACCGGAAACCGGATGATGACTATCTCGACTTGGTTCGTCTCGGCTCTCATAGTGAACTTGGATTGTAAGTCCTTACCTAATGTGGGGGAGTGCCCCCAATTTTTCTGGCCACTTTTTTGAAGCTGTATTCTTCGAAATTAGCATGTTAGTTTGAAATTTCGGACGTCCGGAATTGCCTGTTTTTTGTCCCCATTCCCACCCACTGTGCCTTGAATCATCGGGGGTAATTCCTTCTCCTGCTCACTCGTAAAAACTACCAACTTGTAGGTTGTCGTTGAACAGCCTCACAGTGAAACGCAACATTTCAATGCCGGGATGGAGCTAATCCGTATAGTATACCAGAATTACTTCCCCGTTTTGTTATTCCGTAAGTTTCCTGATTGCTGCGACAAATTCCTGCGCTGATGATACCGCATTACAGGCATCCTCCTCAGATACTTCGGCAAAATCTCTATAATCCAATTCCATGCGTTCATCGAACAAGTCATAAAGCATTTTGGCGAAACGCGCATTGAGCTTTCCGGTATGGATGAACTCTTTGTTGAATATCCCTATCACAGCAGAATGTTTAGATGTTTTATGTGGAGTATTGGAATGGATAAAAAGAGCCAGAACCGCGTAGAACATCGCATAATACGACCTATTAACAATTGATCGAGGGGAAAAACCAGATTCCAGCATCTTGACTGCTTCTGAAAGTGTCTCCTCGGTTTGCCTCATACGGTAACCAAAAATTGTTTCCAGATCTGTCATACTGTAACCCCTTCTTCCATAATTACACCGATAATTGGTGATGAACGTAACGCAGAATATTCAATCTCGTATCTGCTGAATAAAAGTGTGGTAACAACAATCCCTGTTTCCAGAGTCATCTCCCATGCAGCGTTTTTCACCCTCTTTTTCAACTCTCTGTCAACCGATTCAAATTCCATAAAAATATCCATATCGGAATATTCATCAGCATCGCCGCGAGCACGGGATCCAAAAAGCCTGAAATCAATCAGTGGTGAAAATACAGACACACGTTTTTTCAGCTCTCTTGCTGTTATAAGATCATTTTGAGCCGCTGGCATCGTTCGTCTTCCTTTCAGGCTTCACGCCAATGAGTTCTAAATTTTCCATGATATAAAGCCACAAACTTATTTCGTATCCTCAGTTTATACAGATTTTTATTTGCTCACCCTGAAAGGCTGTCACCTTTTGTCTTTGTAAGTTGCTGTTGAACAGCCTCACCGTATTCCAGTGTCCAAATCGGTCATATTCGTACTCCATCCCGCTCAATTGCCTTGAATAGTGGCGATGCTGACATTGGGCCATCTTCCAGCTCTTTGCGCCCAAATAAAACCGCCGAGATAAAGACCCCATATCGAAGGTTGACATCAAATACAACATCAAAAACTTTGTCGTTAAAATTTGGCGTCAACTCTTCCAGCTCAATCATAACGTCAATATCAGAGTCGGCATCAGCAGTTCCCCTTGTTTTTGAACCGTAGAGACGAAAATCCACCAACTGAAAGTCGTTGTTAATAGATTGCTTCAGGTCATTCAATGCCGTTAATTCATTTGGTTCAAGATATGCCAGGCTTCCCATGTAGATACGCTCCTTAAATTCAAAGATTTGGGCACTTTTGAAACTGTATTCTTCAATATCAACATCCGGTCGGCCGGAATTGCCTGGTTTTTGTCCCCGCTCCCACCCTATGAGCCTCGAATCATCTGGCGACTCCTTCTCCTGCTCACTCGTAAAGAGTACCCGCTTTTTGCTGCTGTTGAACAGCC
>CAYQMO010000224.1:0-6293 GCA_964418315.1 uncultured Geobacter sp.
CCGTGACTCCTAGAATTAAATGTTTACGTTGTTCACATAAAATTTCCATCAATTTCTCGTGAGAGTCACATTGAATAGAGTCGCAATTACAGGAATAGGAATTGTTTCCTGCCTCGGTAACACCATTGAGGCAGTCGGACAAGCTTTGAGGTTAGGGCAATCCGGAATCGTACTCGACGAAGATCGCCGTAGATTTGGATTTAGAAGTCCGCTTACTGGAGTTATTTCCGACTTTAATCCACGGGCGTTTCTGTCGAAAAAACAGTGCAAGACCATGCCAGATTTTGCCGTACAGGCTCACACGGCTGCGGTCAATGCACTGGCAATGTCTGGACTCGGAGAGGATGATGTGCAAAATCCTGAGACGGGCCTTATCTTTGGCTGCGACTCTAGTTGTATTTCAGCAATAGAGCAGGTAGACCTTCTCAGAGATCGTGGCGAGACCAAGTTGATAGGTAGTGGCCACGTTTTCCGCTCAATGACCTCTTGTATCACGATGAACTTAAATACACTGTTCAGAACCGGCGGTGCCTGTTGGACCATCAGTTCTGCCTGTTCCAGCGGCGGCCATGCTGTTGGTCAAGCTGCAGATCTAATCGCGTTTGGACGGCAAGAGAGAGTAATCTGTGGCGGCGCTCAAGAAATAAATTGGGAGTCTATGTGTAGCTTCGACGCATTAGGAGCCTTCTCGACGCGATGTGACTTTCCAGAACGTGCATCTCGACCATTTGATGCCTTGAGGGACGGATTGGTTCCCAGCGGTGGTGCTGCTGCCATCGTGCTAGAGCGATACGACTTGGCCCAAGCACGTGGTGCAGTTATCCTTGGCGAAATTGTAGGATATGCATTCTCTTCCGATGGCAATCACATATCAGTGCCGAGTCAGTATGGCTTACAACGAGCTATGCGAAAAGCAATTTCGTTAGCCGGGATCACGGAGCTAAATATTGACTACATTTGTGCCCACGCAACATCGACTCCTGCTGGAGATACAGCTGAAGCTTGCAACATTTCAGCCGTGTTTGGACCGCGGACTCCTCCGGTCTCTTCACTTAAATCGATGACTGGACATGAACTCTGGATGTCAGGAGCCTCGCAGGTTGTATATTCTACGATTATGGCCAGACAAGGATTTATAGCACCAAACGTTAACTTTACTGAGCCTGACGAATCATCTGCACGCTTAAATATAGTAGCTGAACGAATCGACAGAGCTCCAGAGCATGTGTTATGCAACTCAGCCGGCTTTGGCGGGACAAACTCCTGCCTTGTCCTACGATTTGCTGAATGAAATATGATTTCATTGTTATCGGTGCGGGTGTCTCCAGCATTACTTCTGCTATAACTCTTGCAAAAAAAGGCTATCATGTTGCCATAGTTGAAAAAGCGAATTGCACTGCTCCGCTTTTACGTGGTTTTTCGCGACAGGGAGTTCATTTTGACACAGGCTTCCATTATACGGGTGGCCTTGGATCGGGTGAACCGCTTGATATTTTTTTCAGATATCTTGGTCTTTCCGAACATATAACTAGTTTCCCTTACAACGAAGACGGATTTGACATTTTCAACTGTGAGAGTCCTGAAATCGAATTCAAATTCCCGACTGGTTTCAGCAGGCTACAAGATAGACTTTGCAATGTATTTCCAGATGAGCATTCAGCTATCAATAATTATCTTTTACAAGTTCGTACCGCCTGCAATGCCCTACCGTACTTGAACCTTGATGTGGGGTTTGATCAGAGCGCCTCGCTGCAAAGAATCATAGGATCAACATTACGTGAAACGCTTGATTCTCTGACGGATAATGCGAATCTGAAAACATTGCTTTCAGTACATTGTCTTTTATATGGTGTCTCAAGTGATGAAGTTTCATTTGTCCAACATGCTGCAATAGTAGGTAATTACTATGCTTCGGTGCGGGGTATACGCGGTGGGGGATTAAGCCTAGCGAACGCCTGCAACCTGAGACTTGCTGAGTTAGGTGTGGATGTTTTATGCTCACGAGAGGTAAGCGCAATTAAAGTTGGGCCTGATGGAGCGGTTTCAGGGATACAGCTTTCAAACGGAAACGATCTTGCCTGCAATGCGATAATCGCTACGGTACACCCTCTGGTATTGCTGAAACTTGTGCCGGAGAAAGCCTTTAGGCCGGCGTATCGAAATCGCCTTGGTGCTCTTGAAGAGACAGTATCAGCGTTTATGTGCTTTGCCGTCACAGGTAGCCCAATTCCAACACTCGCCGGGGCGAACAGGTTTCTGTTGCCTGATTCCGACTGTCTCTACGGACTCGGCAGCAGACCTGTCGGAAATGCACCGCTCTATCTGAGCGCCGCTTACAGAATAGGTAATAATATCCCCCAAGGCTTTATAGGAATATGTCCTACCCTCTCTGACAATACATACTACGCGGAGTCATCCAAATTTGTAAAACGCCCCGAAGAGTATACCCAATATAAGGAAACGGCTCTTAAGCGTATGCAGAGCCAAATCGAGCGGGTCTTCCCGGATATTGCAGGTAACGTTCAGTTCATGGAGGGCTCTACCCCACTTACCATAAGGGACTACTGCAATACGCCACTAGGTGGGCTATATGGTGTCAAGCATAAGATAGGTCAGTATAATCCCCATCCTCTTACGAGATTGCAAGGGCTCTTCTTGGCCGGACAAGCAGTAGTTTCTCCTGGCATTATGGGGGCAGTTCTCTCCGGGTTACTCGCCTGCGGTACTATCTTTGGGCACGATATCATGAGAAAGGAACTCAAGGCATGCTGTTGAGAAGAGTTGTTATAACCGGGATTGGGATTGTCTCACCATTAGGTCGTGGAATCGATAGCATGATGACTGCGCTCTTATCCGGGAAAAGCGGGGTGTTTCAGGTTCCGGCTTTGTCTGAAATAACTGGGATGAGACCTAGGGTAGCCGCACTTGTAACCGGAGTCAATCCAATGGAAATTCCGAGGAAATTCCGTCGTTCAATGTCAAACATGTCTGTTTTCGCGACTCTTGCCAGCCAGGATGCCGCTTCTATGGCTGGTCTGACTGTGGCACAACTTAGCAGTGGGAAACTTGGGGTCTCGATTGGCTCGACTATCGGGAGTCCTCAGACCATGCAGGAATTTTTTCGTGATTTCGACATCGACCATAGCCTTGAGCGGATGAAATCAACACTGTTCTTCCATATAATGAATCATAGCTGCGCTTCGAATGTAGCCCAGGCGTTAGGTGTAACCGGGCGAATCCTTGCACCGGCGGCAGCTTGTTCAACCAGCAGCCATGCAGTTGGCTACGCCGCTGAGATTATAGGAATGGGTAAACAGGACTTCATGTTGTGCGGTGGGGCAGACGAGTTTCACCCTCTCACCTCCGGAACTTTTGATATTATAAACGCAGCCTCTACTGCATTTAACGACTCACCTTCCAGCACTCCGCGTCCTTTTGATCGAGACCGGGATGGGATAGTCTGTGCCGAGGGGAGTGGTATCCTGCTTCTAGAGTCTCTGGAATCCGCTGAACGCCGTGGAGCAACTATCCTTGCTGAAATAGTCGGCTTTGCTACCAACTCGGATCCTGGGAGTATCGCAAATCCTGATGCATCGTGTATTGCAGAATGCATGAGCCTGGCTCTCGAAGACGCACAGATAAAATCGGAGCAGATTGATTATGTAAATGCTCATGCGACTGCTACTGTGCAAGGCGACATTGCGGAGTGCGAGGCTATTTCAACAATTTTTGGGCAATCTACTCCAGTAAGCAGCCTAAAGGGGCACTTGGGACACACTATGGCAGCCAGTGGTGCACTTGAGCTTGCCGCCTGCATTGAAATGCTTCGTCAAGGTGTGCTGATACCCACTCTCAATCTGGACCATGTCGATCCACTCTGCGCAAATGTGCAGCATGTGCATGAAGTTAATAGCCATGCAATTGAAACCGTAATTAAAAATAATTTTGCCTTAGGCGGCATAAATTCATCAATAATATTAAGGAGATATAGCAAATGAACGACCAAGAGATCATAGAGCGAATTAACAGTACGCTTGCTGAGGAGTTTGAATTCGATCTTGAGAAGATGACGCCAGAAACTACTCTTTTTGAGGATATGGGGCTGGACAGTCTTGACGTAGTAGATCTTGTGATCGTCCTCGAAACAGCGTTCGGCATGAAGATCCGTGAAGAAGAAGCGATTAGGAGCATTCGTACTCTGGGTGATATACACAATTTTGTGATCAACAAAAAAAGAGCGTTGGAGAACTAATAATTCGTGGCTATGTATTCAAGTGATAACAGGCACTTTGCTGAAAGGAGTATTTTTTCGCGGATAAAAGCTTTAGTGCTGAATATCATATTTTATCCAGTAATTTCTGTATGGATTTTATTAGGAATAATTGCTTTTCCGTTTTGTTTGGTGCTCTGGAAAGTTGTGACTAGATGGGACGTAGGCATGATAGTCAGGCACCTGATCAATATACACGCTTATGTACTGTTAATCATTTTGTTCCCGTTCATTCCTTTTAAGGGTGAGGGATTTGCTGGCATCAAACGACCTTGCATATTGGTGGTCAATCACCGCTCTTTTTTTGACAGTTATTTTATTTCAATACTCCCATTCCACGATATAATTTTTGCAGTTGGAGCATGGCCTTTCAAAATGTACTGGTACACCATGTTCATGAGACTTGCACAATATCTGGATGTTGAAACAATTGATTGGAGCGAGGTGGTGCATACCTGTAAAAAAACTTTTGCCAAACAGGGTGCTGTTCTGTTTTTCCCGGAGGGACATCGAAGCAAAACTGGGAAGCTACAGTGCTTTCACTCAGGTGCTTTCCGTCTGGCTCAAGAAACCGGCGTACCAATCGTTCCCCTATGTATTACTGGCACCGGTACCATGCTTCCACCTGGGCATTTTTTCCTTTACCCCTCGCGAGTGAGGCTAAAGGTTCTCGAGCCAATTGACCCATCCCATTATCCCGGCACGAGAGGGGCTGATAAATTACGGAAAGAAGTTCGGAAACTTATGATGCTTACGCTTGAAGAGATGCAATAGGTAAGATGTTATGTTCAACTGTCCAACAGATTAAGAAGGTTTTTATGAAGAAAGACCTGACATTGCCGATCCATGCAGAAGCATTCATACCTCACCGTTCACCAATGCGGCTAGTGGATTCACTTGTTTCATTTGGTGATTCCAGTGGTGTAGTAGAGGCGAATATTTCATACGACTGCATCTTAGTTGATGTGGATGGTGCTCTGGACGAGGCTGCGTTTATCGAGCTTCTGGCGCAGAGCTACGCCGTTATAAAGGGATATGACGATACATTACTTGGGAAGGAGATTTCAGAAGGATATTTGGTTGGTATCAAAAAAATGCATGTCATTGGTCGGGCTTACGCAGGTGACCAGCTTTTTATCAATATTAGAACAGTCGGAAGATTCGAAGGGTTTGCAGTTGCTGAAGGAGAGATTGTTCGCGGTAAGGAGACTGTCGCCGTCGGTACTATTAAGCTGTGGATTGTTGGCGCAAGGAATGTGGTGTGACAAAGTTACTGCTAATCTTAGCCATTATATTACTCGCGACCGGGACTGTAACAGGTGAAGCTTTGACCGTTGAAGGCTCCGCAGAAATATTCAACTCACTTGAACGGACGGCGGGTTCTGTCAAGACGCTCTCAAGCGACTTCGTACAAGATAAACACCTGAGTATGTTCAAAACGGTCCTTACCTCCAAGGGTCGATTTTACTTCAGTAAACCAGATATGTTGCGCTGGGAGCTGACTGCGCCAGTCGCTTCCGGTTTTGTCCTTAAGGGAGATAAAGGGCGACGTTGGCATGAACGGACTGGCCGGATGGAGAACTTTCAGATCAGTCAAGATCCGGTCATGAAGCTTGTTTCAGAGCAGCTTTTTGCCTGGGCAAAAGCAGATTTCCAGTTGCTCAAAAAGGAATACCGAATTAGTGTCTTGAGTGAATCACCGGTTGCACTCCGACTTGAGCCACGTTCAGCAGCCACAGCAGAATTCCTGCATCATCTATTGATCAATTTTAGCGCCGACGGCAGATACGTACGTAGCGTTGAACTTCATGAAAAGGATGGCGACTATACACGAATTAAATTCGTTAACACTTCAGTAAACAAAACACTTCAGGCGGACCTTTTCTAAATGCAGGTGCCAGCATTTATTCTGTTTGAGCGGCTGTATCGATTGTTCTCCAGACACCGCAAACTCCTTTTCTCTGTAACCTTACTTGTTATTGTGCTGTCTGTTCTAGCATCTTTAAAGCTAAAAATTCATGAA
>CAYQMO010000225.1:0-6277 GCA_964418315.1 uncultured Geobacter sp.
TCTTTCGAAAAAATATGTGGTGAGGGGGCACCTATGGGTTTCCCCGAATCTTTACCCTTCCTGTAAAAGCCTGAGTAGCTTAATCTGCGAACGCTCTTCAAGATCACCTATCTCGTCGAGAAAAAGTGTGCCGCCGTCGGCGCTTGCTATCAATCCTTCACGAGCCTGATCGGCTCCGGTGAATGCTCCTTTTTTGTGACCGAAAAGGGTGTCAGAAAAGGTAGTGTCATCCAGCCCTGCCACATTTACGCTGACAAAGGCACCTCGCAAGCCACTCAAATGATGTACGGCCCTGGCCATAAGCTCCTTACCTACACCAGTTTCACCGGTAATCAGGACCGGTTGCGGCGAGACGGCTATTACCTCGGCATACTGGAGCAGGGCACGCATTTTGCCGCTACAGGTCTTAATAGAATCAAAAGCTGACGGGTGGAAGAGCACATCGCCAAGCATTCTCTTTTTAAGTGACAGTAATTCTCCCTGCATGGAACTTAGCCTGAGCGCATTTTTTACGCTGGCTATCAGCCGATTGGCTTCAAGCGGCTTGGCCAGGTAGTCGATAGCGCCCATTTTCATGCACTCTACTGCCAGATTCAGTTCATTGGAACCTGATATTACAATAACCTGAACATCAGGATAATTGCGTCGAATGATCTCCAGCAGTTCCTGTCCCGTCAGATGGGGCATCAAAAGGTCCAGCAGGATCAATGATACTCCATGTTCCTGAAGAAACGGCAGCACCTGCCGACTGTCGGAAAAAGTGAGCACGTTTTTTATCCCTGCTTCTTTAAGAGTAAGAGACACCGTTGAGCAGACGGTCTTATCATCGTCTACCAGCAGAACCGGCAGATGTGTACGGGTTTCAGGCATCATATTTTACTCCGGCAATAATGATTTGCTCTTACTGTACGGCTTATTATTCAATGGTGCTACACTATGCCATTAACAGGCAAAGACACAATAACTTGTGTTCCTCTTCCAGGCCCTGAATCAATCTTCAACTCGCCTCCATGATTGCAGATTATCTGGTTTGATACGGTCAGGCCAAGACCTATGCAGCCATGTTCAGCCCAAGTACTGAAAAAAGGTTCCATAATCCTCTCGAAAATTTCCGGTTGAATACCGGTTCCTTCGTCCATCACCATCATCCTCACGCAGCCGGTAGCATGGTTATACGAAGTAGAGATGACTACTATTGCGGATCGGTCAGGAAGGGACAGCAGGGCGTTGATCAGCAAATTGAATATAACCTGCGACACCTGCTGCTCATTTGCACTCAATATGGGCAGGTCTGGTGAAAGGTCAAGGCTTAGATTTTTGCTACGCTTGCATATTACATGATCTGCCATGGTTATGCACAGGGTGATCAGTTTATTGAGATTCACGCCATGGATTCCGGTGGGTATGGCCCCACTTCCGCTAAAGCCTGCCAGATAGGAGGCAAGTTGGTTAAGCCTTTCTGCAGAGTCGCTAATGCCTTGTATAGCCTGTGGTATGTCGCCAATAGCAATCAGTACGTCTTCCCGGAAACCATCCGGTATCTGCTCCGGTCCGTCGTTTAATTCATCCAGAAGAGTCTTAACGCCCTGAGTGTACCCTTTAAGAAGCCTGCAAGCCAAATGGATAGAGCCAATCGGGTTGTTTATGAGATGGCTGAACCCTCTTAAAAAGTGGTCCTGATTATTGACCCGGTTCAATCTCAGGAGCAGGGCAAAGGAATGATCTACGCTTTTATTCATTTGACGGTTTCCCCTATATCCGGTGGTTTTGAGCAGAGTTCCTCGATCTTTATTAACAGCTTTTCCAGATCAATCGGCTTGGCAATATGGCTGTTTATCCCGCATGCAATAAAATGATCGCGATCTTCAGAAAAAGCATGTGCCGTCAGGGCGATGATCGGGATTTGTGGATTAATCCCTTTACGCTCTCCAGAGCGAATGATCATCGCCACCTCTGTCCCATCCATGTAAGGCATTGATATATCAGTCAGTACGATGTCGTAATCATTCTTCTGTAAGGCTTCCAAAAGTTCAATGCCGTTTTTTACATCCGTAACGGTATGTCCTCTGAGGCGAAGAAGTTTTTGTACGACTGACCTGCCAAACTCCTCATCGTCGGCAAGTAGAATGTTACGGGGATGTTCTAGCGCCGCCTGTGCCAGCTCAAGTGTCTGCGCTAGTGGCTCTGACTGACAGGTTTTTACCGGAATCAGAACTGTAAAAACCGTCCCATTTTCAAGTACACTCGAAACGGAAATACTGCCCCCCATCAAAGTTAACAGACGGCGGCAGATGGCGAGTCCCAATCCTGTCCCTGTTGCGGTTCGGGTACTGAAATTCTCTAGCTGAGTGAAGCTGTCGAATATCTGATCCAATTTGTCGGGGGGGATGCCCACGCCGGAGTCACGGACCACAATACATAAGACCGCCGTATCCGGGTCCGTGCCACTGTTCGTCTGCTCACAGGCGATTTCCAGAGCTACATATCCTTGCCGGGTAAATTTTATGGCATTACTGAGCAGGTTAGCTACGATCTGACGTAAACGCTGCTGATCGCACGTGATGGAATTTGGCAGATTTTCGGCCAGTGAAACGGTCAGGGTAAGACCTGCCTCTTTCGCTGAGGTGGAGAACATTTTTATCAGTTGCCTGCACGTTGCGGAGACGGAGAAGTTTTCGTTGACCAGTTCAAATTTTCCGGATTCGATCTTGGAATAATCAAGTACATCGTTGATAACCCGCGTCAGCATCTGTGATGTAGCTTTACAGTCATTCAGACATTCATTCTGGTACGGAGTAAGCTGTGTTTCCTGAAGAAGGGAGATATTTCCAAGCAAAGCGGAGAGCGGCGTTCGTATTTCATGGCTCATAGTTGATAAAAATGCGCTCTTAGCTCTACTGGCAGCTTCGGCGAGGGTTTTGGCCTCCAACAATTTATTTTCCATCTGCTTGCGTTCGGTAATCACGTACGCTGTGCCGCTCGCTCCAACAATATTTTCCATTTCATCGCTTCTAAAAAGAGCATTAAACACCAGGTGGATTTCGTTACCTGCTTTCCCAATGTAGACGCTTTCATAGCATGTGACTGAATTACCTTGCATCACCCGTTTAAACTCTGCTAGGTCGCGCTCTGCAACTTCGGGTACTTGAAAGTCGGTGAATTTCTTCCCGAGCATCTCGTCAAGTTCATACCCGAATTCATACTCCCAGGCCAAATTGAGGTAGGTATATCTTCCTTCTGCATCGCATTGCCAGATAAGATCCTGTGATGTTTCCACCAATGAGTGATAGAGGTCTTCCGATTTTCTAAGCGATTTTTCAACCAGCTTACGCTCTGCGATCTCTGCTAATAATTCAGTATTGGTGACGTCCAATTGGGCAGTCCGCCCCTGAACAGACCATTCCAGAGACTTATTGATATTAATGGTCTCTGTGAACTGTTTTGAAAGCGAATCCGCCATTTCTCTGAAATTGTTGATCAGGTGATTTGTCTCCGTTATGCCGCTTTCAGGCCAGACAGTCTCTTTACAACCTGTAGCCAACTTTCTCGGCAGTTCGTACGTCAGCACACGGAGCTGCTCCAGAGCGGTAACAAATTTGCGACTCAGTAACTCAGCCAGCGCCAGAGATCCGAGCAGAATCAGGAACAGCATGGCCAACTTGCCAGAGTATCCTTCGTAGAGCCTTTTCTGGAAAGGCGCTATAGGCTGCTCCAGAATCAGTTTCCACTCAGCCAGATTTCCGATGATGCTTTCTGAGATATAGAATGATTTTTTCCACTGCTCCGAGACAGGTGTATTGGGTGGCACCGTAGGCACCCACTGACTTATTTTATTGTCAAGACGATTTAGCGTACCTTTGCCATGAACAAGTGGTTTCATGACCGTTTGCCCAGGATGGTTGGTCATAATGATGTTGCCGCTTTTATCAAGGAGTGAGTAGAGCAAGCTACTCTCATCTGCATTTTTGTCGAGGTGTTCCTGAATCTGCTGCAACCTGAGAGTACCGGAGACGTAGCCGGAATATTCACCACGAATGACTACCGGCGCTAGCATCAGGACAATTGGCTTGGGGATGCCTATCTTACCCATAACCACTTCAGAAAGCATCGGCTTGAGAGTTTGCTTGAGTAAAGGAATGAAAGGGCGATCAGCAAAGTTTTTGCCGATGGCACTCTGTCCAAGTTCATCGAGACTCGGATAGTAGGCAGTGGTGTTGGCATCTTTGTCTAGTAGACCGATGCGCAGAAAATTGAGGTCAGACCTCTTTGCCCGTTCCAGATAGGTTTGCATCTCTTTCGGGGATTTAGATGCCGCTAACTCTGCCAGATCAATAATTTCGGTTTTTCTGTTCAACACCCAGGTCTCCATCATATTAGTCACACTCAGGCTCTTTTGAGTCAACGTTGTACGAATTTGGGTTTCTGTTCTGGTAAAATCGTTTCTGCTGCTGATCGCAAGGAGGGCCAGCGAAGGGAGCAATACGAATAAGGCCAGCAGATTGCTGATAATCTCTTTGTATGACATCAGTATTGAGCGGGAGCAAATTGTAAAACCGGTGAAAATCAGCCTGGCGACCAGAGCATTGAAAATGCCGTTTATCGCCTGCTTGATCAAGACGATAAAAGTATTACTGTGTGGAACACGCATGATCAGGTGGTAGAACAAATAGACTAACGGTATGCCGATAATCAGCCAGTAGAGGGTGTCAGCAAGCACCATTCCGATTTTGCGCCGGTTCATAAGCCAGCCAACAGCCGCAACCTCTGCCGTCAGGATGACTAAGGCGTAGGGGTGATTCCATAAGAAATAAGTATAACTTGCAATTATGGCGGCAGCCAGAATGCCACGGCGAAAACCTAGAAACTGCAGCGCCAGCATGGCAAAAATACTGCCGAAGAGGAAATCGATATTGAAGAATATCTCGAAGTTATAATAGCTGCCGGCCAAACCGGCGACAATAAAAGCCAGAAGTAGCGGTATATTGAATTTGTTATTTCCGACAATGGCGTCTGATAGTCTTGTCATGGTTACCTGGAAATTTTTGAGATGTTATTTTCAGGGTGCATCTAACCGGAGTATGCGTTATTTGTGCCAAAACAGAGTAATTATATAGTCTTTATAATACAAGATGTTACAGGAGAGTTGGATTTGGTCGATGGTAAATTATTTTACATGCAAAACGGTAAAATTGCATGTAAAAAGAAAAGTTGATGCAATATTAGATAGATAGTCTTGGTAAATTATTTTACATAATGGAAAAGTTTTTTACCTTGCAGTAGTGGGATTTTCCCTCTGTTTTGATATAACCCAAATCAGAAATATAGGATTCCTGATTATCGCCAAGACGTACAACTTCCCAATAGATGACCTCTCGAAATAGCCATCACACACAGAAAGGAAAACTCACCGCAGTTGGTGAAGTTGTATGAACTGCTTGAAAGCCGTATTTCCTTGAGAAAAGTTGATCCATCCCAACGTGCCTCCAGCAGTCTCAATTTTTGCTATAAGGGACTGCCCCGCAACTGTAACTGAGCAAGACGCTTCCAGGTGGGAATTTTTAAATGACCCACCAAAAGTCTCCATCCTTTGATGATCTTTGTTCCATTGTAAAAGCCTTTAAAATTGGCTCTTTGCGAGTAGTAAAACCTCACCCGTAACTGTAACAGGCGATGGATGCTTTGGATACTGAAGCCGCTTTTAACAGGGTCCGGTAAATATTACTCGGCGGATTACCAGGTCGTGCCTGATTTTTTCGATTTTTCTAATCTGACAGCCGGGGAATTCAGGGGACAGTATATATAACTATTCCGCTTTTAGCCGCGTTTCTGTCTGTTCTTGGCTGGTTCAAAATTTCGGATTCAGCGCGGAATGATTGCATAACTCACCTAACGGTAACGATATTTGATTTGACGAAGTTTGTCTGGGCATCGACGCCTCCAGTTTTTGGTATTGCCAGCATCGTAACGTTGCGTTTCACGATAAGGCCGTTCAACACAACCTACAAAATGATAAAACCTTCCACAACTTCCCTAGCACAAAACACGCTTTCAATCACCACAAATGAAGGCACAGTCGCTTCAACACCTGCTAACAACGCTGTCTGCAGCAAATCCTCCTAAATCGCTTTATGCCCAGGGGATTCCTTTTTGAAAGGGGACTTGATGGAGGAAGGGCGGCGCACTGGAATTCTCATAAATCGACTCGTGGGATGAACCACATGTTTCATGCCGCCAGATCATACTCCACAAACCCCATACTGATACCATCGGCCTGCAC
>CAYQMO010000226.1:0-1549 GCA_964418315.1 uncultured Geobacter sp.
CGGACGTGGGTTCGACTCCCACCACCTCCACCAATTTTAAGTTTTATACAATCCGATGTAGTATTTAAGCTCCTAGAAATAGGGGCTTTTTTTATTGTCTATTGCGTTTTATAGTCCAATATTGTATAACTACATCCGGTACAAGTGGGGGTATATCCGGGGGTATCTTGGAGTCGGTGGGGGTATATCGGATTACAAAGTGGGGGTATATCATAAAAGATGGGGGTATATTATGGCTTTAACTGATATTCAGGTAAAGACGGCAAAAGCAAAAGACAGCGATTACAAACTGACAGACGGTGAAGGAATGTTCCTGCTCGTCGCATCAAGCGGGGGTAAACGCTGGCGTCTGAAGTATCGTTTCGGCGGCAAAGAAAAACTGCTTGCTCTTGGCACATATCCAGACGTTTCGCTTAGCGAGGCGAGAATAAAGCGTCATGAAGCGAGGAACCAGCTTGCTCATGGGATGGACCCCGGCTCGGAACGTAAAGACCTGAAACAGTTACAAGCCGAGCAGACAGCCATAACAGAAAACTCTTTCGAGATCGTAGCGCGTGAATGGCACACCCGATTCTCTACACAAGACCCGAAAAAGCCGAACAAAGAGGTATGGACACCCGGACACGCTGAAACGATTATGAGTAGACTTCAGCGTGATGTTTTCCCGTGGATCGGGCAAAAGCCTGTTGCAGATGTTAAACCGTTAGACATTCTGGCGGTGCTCCGCAGAGTGGAAGGCCGTGGTGCGCTTGAATCGGCACACAGGATTAGAACCATTTGTGGTCAAGTCCTGCGCTATGCAGTCGCAACAGGAAGAGCCGAACGTGATGCAGCCGCCGACCTGCGTGGTGCCTTACCTGCTGTCAGAGAAAAACATCATGCTGCTATCACTGACCCGAAAGAGGTTGCAGAGTTGCTCAGGGCTATTGATGGTTTTCAAGGTACGTTCCATGTCAAGTGTGCGCTGAAATTGTCACCTATGTTATTTGTGCGTCCGGGCGAGTTGCGGCAGATGGAGTGGGAAGAAATCGACTTTGAAAAAGCTGAATGGAATATTCCGGCTACTAAGATGAAAATGAAGCAGCCGCACATTGTGCCTCTCTGTGAACAGGCCGTGGCGATACTGAAAGAGCTACAGCCGCTCACTGGTAATGGTAGATACGTTTTCCCCTGCCACCGCTCACCATTGCGACCGATGACGAATAATGCCATCACAGCCGCCCTGCGGCGTATGGGGTATACATCAGAGGAGCAAACTGGTCATGGGTTCCGGGCTATGGCAAGAACAATTCTTGATGAAGTGCTGCAAGTACGACCTGATTATATCGAACACCAGCTTGCTCACGCTGTCAGAGACCCAAACGGCAGGGCATACAACCGGACGGCTCACCTTGCCGAACGTAAGAAGATGATGCAGACATGGGCTGAGTATCTGGACGGCCTGAAACAAGGTGCAAAGATATTGCCGTTCAAAAAGGCGGCATAGATGCAAAATTGTCCAATCACATATTTTTGATGTTGTAATAGTCCAGTGCAGTACAGTATGATG
>CAYQMO010000226.1:1559-3702 GCA_964418315.1 uncultured Geobacter sp.
GATGTCCGGCATGAATCCATTTATACTGAAAATACCACTTTCAGGGAATACCAGCCAATACGGTGATCCTTTTGAAACACTTAATCATATCAACCTCGAACTGAGACGGCTACCAGGCGTAACTGACGATGATTTCTATGGATGGGATTTAGAACTATTGGGCACTTGGCATGATCATAAATCAGGCGTTAGATGCTTAGACATACATCAAAATCATGGAATCCGAAACAAACTCGTACACACAATTTATAAAAAGTCATTCAAAGAGGCGATGTCAAAATTAATTAAGATATACCCTGACATGCCATTTCCTTTTCAAGGACGAATAGAGTTTCATTCTCACGGAGGTAATTTGAAAGAGGTGCATTTTATTCAACCATAACGTAACGCGGTACGATGCGAAAGCCGGGCTTACCCTTAAAGGATGTAACCGAGGAAGTATAGGAAGGGTAAGGCCCCCGTTGATTCAACTAAGACGGCTGAGACAGACAGGCGGCAACGGAAGCCCACCGGATACGGTACAAACCACATAGCAACAGACGACTGATCCCCGATAAATCGGACTTTTTCAGAAAGCCTGTGATGAAACACCAAGAGCATTTTAATTATGTTCACGGTCGTTTTGTCACAGGCTTTTTTTGTTGCTCACTCAAAAGGAGCAGTCATGAAAAAATCAGACGTAAAGGCAGTTCAGAACAACCTTCCGGAAAGCGGTCTTGTGAGATTATCGCAAATTCTGGGAGACAGGGAAAAAGGGATTGCGCCGATTATCCCGGTCAGTAAATCGGCATGGTGGTCAGGCGTCAAATCAGGGCGTTATCCTGCTTCTGTGAAATTGACGGAGCGTACAACCTGCTGGCGTGTTGAGGACATCCGGGCGCTTATCCAATCGGCAGGGGAGGTATCAAGCCATGCCTAAAACAGGAAAACCCGCCGACAACTGGCAATTGTCAACGGGCTTGAAGAAGGAAACAGCAACAGTCAATTTGTGTCTAAAACCTACCACAAACCCAGAAGTAACGCAACTATTCGGAACATTCGATCAGGTCACCAAGAACACAATCATTGCCACGGCGCGGGAGGTGATTCATGAATAATTCAAAAAAACCGGACTTGAGCTATGCGGAAACAAAGGCGGCAGCAGATATCGAAGAATACGCATGGATAGGCTCAGAATATGGCCAAGGTTTGAGTGATGAATTAGATCGGGTTATGAAAATAAACCCGTATTGGCGGAATATGTATCACAAGTACGGGCGAGCAACGGCGTGCGCTGAACTTTCCTTTGAAAAATTTAAAATCGAGGATGCCCATAAGAGTCGTGTTCAAAAAGCAGCCGAAGATGCCAAACACCTTATGTGGCGCCGGGAACTGGATTTACATGTTGAGACAAGGCGCGCAAAAGGAGGTGGATCTTATAAAAAATTATGGGCTTTAGACGATGAATTCCTGAAAGATCAGACTGCTAAAGGTCGTTGCGTGGATGAATGGATAGACCAGTGGGGCACTACGATTAAGAACACACTCAGCAAGCTTCGTTCTTCGGAAGAATGGTGGAGAGACGAGTGTATTCGCCAAGAAAAAAAGAAACGTATCGAACAGCAGGCAGAAATCGACAAGCTGAAGGCCAAAGAAGCAGCGCAAAAAAGGCAAGCGGACACATTTGCAGCGGCGGTTACAGCGGCAGCAGAAAAAATGCTGCAAAGCATACTTCGGGATCTTGTCGCGTCGGGAGTACTTAGCCATGGAAAATAGTGGAAAGAGCTTTGCCGATGAATTGCGCGAGATAAGCATTAAGGTCAACAATGCAAAAAATATTGACCAAAAAAAAAGAAAGCCACTCGTATTGCCACCGGCGCACACTGACACGCTACCGGTTTCGGTAGTTTCTGACCAGTTTACAGATATGCGGCTTGCGGCGCTCTTCGCTCAGATGTTCAGGGCTGAATTGCGGTACTGGCCAGAAGTTGGCAAGTGGCTCGTGTTCGATGGTCGTAGGTGGACAACAGATGCGCCGGGCGGTGCCTTCCCATTCATCGAGAAGATGATTAAAGAACTTTACGGCAGGGCGATTGCTTGTTCCGATCATGCGCAGCGTGGGGATATGCTCAAGGCAATATTGAAACTCGAAGGCCACCCGCAA
>CAYQMO010000226.1:3717-6241 GCA_964418315.1 uncultured Geobacter sp.
CCTTGATGCCGCTAAGGTACGCCCGGAACTAATTGTATCATCCGCAGACCTTGACCGACACCACATGTTACTGACCGTCAGCAACGGAACCATTGACCTTGAAACCGGCGAAAGGAGAGCCAGTCGCGCCGATGACTTTATGACCAGAATGACGCTGATTGAGTATAACCCACAAGCAGCGTGTCCTCTGTTCCTGAAATTCTTGGGTCAGATATTTGGCGATAACGAGAACATCATCCGCTATTTGCAACGGTTCGCCGGTTACTGCCTCACGGGAATGACTGGAGAACAAATTCTCCTGTTTTTTTACGGTCTCGGTGCCAATGGTAAATCTGTACTGGCAAACGTCCTTGATGCACTCTTGGGTGACTATGCCAGTACAGCCGGAAGTGATCTACTCATGGCAAGAGACAACCGGAGTTCAACGAATGATGTTGCTGCTCTTCGTGGGTCTCGCTTGGTAAAGGTCTCTGAATTCGATAATGGTGAAAAACTGGCCGAAGCTCAGATTAAGACCTTGACCGGGGGTGATCCAGTTACGTGCCGTTTCCTGTACTGCGAATCTTTCACATATATTCCGACATATAAAATTCTGCTTATCGGAAACCATAAGCCAAAAGTCAGAGACAACGGACACGGTATTTGGCGAAGGCTACACCTACTCCCATTCGAGGTAACAATCCCGGAGGAAAAACGTGATCCAGATTTACAGGACAAACTCTTAAAGGAATTGCCGGGGATTTTAACCTGGGCCGTTCAAGGCTGTCTTAAATGGCAGCAGATAAAACTATCCAAGCCAAAGGAAATTAAGGACGCTACCGACGAATACAAGAAGTCTGAAGATATTTTTGAACTATGGATGGATGATTGTTGCACAAGAGGAGTCGAGTTTATAACACCTGCAGCCGACCTTTTAACGTCATTTATCGACTATTCCAAGTGGAAAGGAACAACGTCAACAAAACTTGGGAAGATGCTTTCGGATACCGGTTTTGTCCGTGACAAGCAAAACGGACTTATCCGATGGAGAGGATTAGGGCTGCTCCAAGCCGCATATAAACCGCATTGGCAGGAAAAAGACGACGCCGATAGACCATTTTAGTTACAGGGAGAGCAGGGAGGGTTTGACCCTTTTTCCGTAAACTTTTTAAATATACGCGTATAAGGGAAAGTTTACAGAAAAACCCCCCAACTCTCCCTACTCTCCGGCGGCATATTTTGGGACTTAAAATTTAACTGGCTTAGACTAAGGAGATTATTTTTATGGAATATTCACCAATATTTGAGAGCATCATGCACAAGTTACGCGCATTGCCAAAAAGCGAGTACAACACGCCACATAACAGGAGGTTGTTTGTTCTGGCTCAATTCCACGCACCACCTGAGCTTAACCGGATGTTTGAGGAAGAATGCAGAGAACGGGGCTTGATACCGACGGTCACCTGTTGCGATGCAGACGGCAACGGCCTTATCACAGTCGAAGAGCTGGCAGCGTTTCACGGCCAAAGCGTCGATGAGACTTTGCAGACTATCGCAGAGTTGAAAACGGTTTTACCGGACGGCACCCTTGATGAATATACCAGGGAGGCATTTGCAATAAACTGATTCTTAAACAAACCATTGTTAACGCTGAGCCGTTCGTTAGTCCGGCTGTCTCGCTTAACCTTTAAACCGGATTAACTACCCATAGCAGGGGTAGGCAGGCAAGCCGGATTAACCAACCTCGAAGGAGCATACCATGAAGAAAATCATCGACTCAGTATTATTAGAAATGGCAGATAGAGGGACAGAACAGAAAGACATTGCCGCTCATTTTGGCGTATCAGGTGCCGCCGTATGTAAGAGACTGAAGCGTCTCCGCCACCAGAAAGAAACTGCTTCTGTTATGTCGGAACTGACCGAGAAGCAACAAGTGTTTGTCGTGGAAGTATGCAGCGGCAAGAGTAAATCTGCAAGCGCAATGGCAGCGTTTGACTGTAAGCAGGATTCTGCTCCAGGTATCGGAACCACGCTGATGCAAAACCCGGTAATACAAACCGCAATCCGGCTACTCATGGAGGAATCTGGACTCACGCGGAATCATCTGGTTAAGACTTTGAAAAGGCACATTGACGGTGAAGATAATCAGGTTTCACTCCGAGCCACCGTGGAAGGTTTTAAACTATTTGATGCATATCCAGCGACCAGAAACCTGAACATAAACGCCAACGCTGACGTATCGCCGGTTGACCTATCACATTATTAGTGATTAACTATTCTGAAAAAATTCTGAAAAATTTGCAGCGGCATTAACTCCAAGGTGGAAATTTCCTGTTGCCAAGAAGCAGGTTCCATCCACACCATCGGCGCGCCTGGAGAGGGGGTATACCCCTCCGGCCTCTGTTCTGGAAAAAATTGGCACCGCTCCTCATATCCACAGCATGCCATGACACAGCCGCTCCTGATTCGGGGACGGCTCCGTTTGTTTTAGGGTATAGGTTGAGCTGTTGTCGTGGCTTCACGGGGCGTTTCTCCGAGCCGGTTG
>CAYQMO010000227.1:0-6221 GCA_964418315.1 uncultured Geobacter sp.
ACCCTGCTGGTCGGTGTCGATTACAACTATGTCGAAGAGCTGAAACATCTGCTGGGGCAACTGACAGCAACGCAGGCCGAAATCGGAGAGGCCCGTTCTCTGGAAGAAGTAACCGAGCTGCGAAAGCGGGCGTCCATTTTGAGCGAGCGAATTTCAACCATCAGAGGTAAAACTGTTGCGGCGGCAAACGCCAAGATCAACGTCAAGAAAACGCTGCACGAAAATGTAAAAATGGTGCTTGGCGACGTAACTTCAACTGTGCAGGAGCAGAGAAACGGCCCGCTTACCATTATCGAAAATATCAGCGCCGGAGGGGTGCGCTTCATTCCGATGAGCAGCATGGATCTAAAAGCCAGTGATATTGAGCGCGCGTTAGTTCTTGAGCAGAAACTTTCTAAAAAAGGGGGAACAGGAGGCTCAGAATCCGATAATTGACAAACAGGCCAGTGCTGACGCATGACTTTACAAAGCCCCGTAAACGGGATGTTTACACGGTGTTTCAAAAAACTTTGTCGCAAGAAAGGTGTCATCCTGAGGTACGAAGGATCTGCTTTTTGCTGGTGTTACAACCAGAATCCACAGCAGATCCTTCATTTCATTCAGGATGACAGTTGTTTCTATGCAACTATGCAGTTACTTTCGTACGTCAGTGCTGCACAGGCACTCACCTATTGGTCTTTTTGCGACTAACCAGATATTGGTTTTGTGTTTACAAAACAACCGTAAATCGCTACATTCTCGAAGATACAACAGATTACAACCAAGCAGGAGGAGCAGGCATGAAAGCAGTGATAATAGACGCTTTTGGTGGTGTGGACGTCCTTAAGGTCGGTGAGGCCGAAAAGCCGGTACCAACTGAGGGGCAGGCCCTGATAAAGGTTTTTGCGACTTCAATTAATCGTCCGGATCTCGTACAGCGCGAAGGAAAGTATCCCCCTCCAGCCGGCGATTCCGAAATTCTTGGTCTTGAAGTCGCCGGCGTTATTGAAGAGCTGGGTGCTGGTGTCACCAATTGGCAGGTGGGTGAAAGGGTTATGACTCTGGTAGGTGGTGGCGGGTATGCCGAGTTTGCCGTGGCATACGCCTGTCATTTGATGCGCATACCGGAAGGCATGAGTTTTGAGGAAGCGGCATGTGTTTGTGAATCGTATATTACCGCTTTTTTGAATGTGTTTATGATCGGCGAATTTAAGGACTCCCAAACTGCAATCCTCCATGGAGGCGGTGGCGGAGTTAACACTGCGGCGATCCAGCTCTGTCGCGCACTTACACCTGCAAGTAAGCTGATTGTTACCGCCTCACCGGCAAAAATGGAGCGTGTCAGGGAAATCGGTGCTGATTTCCTGATAAATTTCCATGAAACTCCTGATTTTACGGAAGTTGTGAAGGAGTTTACCAACAAGAAGGGTGTTGACCTCATTCTTGATCACGTCGGTGCCAAATACCTTGCCCCAAATATGAATTCTCTCGGCTATAAAGGTCGACTGGTTATTATCGGGGTTGTCAGCGGTATCAAGGCAGAACTTAATCTTGCGCTGATGATGGTCAAGCGACAGCAGATTATCGGCAGCGTCCTTCGCTCACGTCCGGTCGCAGAAAAAGGGGAGATTGTTGCTGAATTTACCCGTCGGGCTCTGCCAAAATTTGCCGATCGCAGCATTGTACCGATCATCGAAAAAGTTTTTACTATTGATCAGATTGTCGAAGCTCACCAGATGATGGAACAAGATAAACACTTCGGAAAAATAGTCCTCAGAATTCAGTAACTTTCCGATTTATTCGCACACTGTAATTTATTGTAGCGCAAAAAAATTTCTATCGATCAGGAGAAAAGCAAATGTCAGAACAAAATCCGCAGGTTATGCTGGAAACATCCATGGGAAATATCCAGGTTGAGCTTTTTAAAGAAAAGGCGCCCATTACGGTGAGAAACTTTCTTTCTTACATAAAAGACAGTTTTTATGACGGCCTTATATTTCACCGCGTTATCAAGGATTTTATGGTTCAGGGGGGCGGTATGAATGAGAACCTGGAAACAAAAAAACCGAAGTATGCCATCAAAAACGAGGCGAACAATGGCTTACTGAACAAGCGCGGGACTCTGGCGATGGCCCGCACTGCTGTCGTTGATTCCGCTACTTGCCAATTCTTCATCAACACCGTTGATAACGCATTTCTCGATCATAAAGGAAAGCGTGATGCGGACTTCGGCTACTGCGTCTTCGGGCAGGTGCTTGAAGGAATGGATGTGGTTGATCAAATCCGTGGCGTCAAAACAGGCAATAAAAGTGGGCATTCAGATGTTCCACTGGAGCCGGTGTTCATCGTTTCCGCCCGGTTGATCGAACATGAGGCATAACCCTATAAACGGCAGCGTTCATATACTACCCTCCCGTCCAAATGCGCTTCCGTTATAATGTGATTGGTCACACCGTTCCATTTTTTGATTTCGTCAGGCGTATATACAAGAATATCCATTGCACATGGAACAGGGCTGAACATCAGATGAATTGGTGTTGACCGTTTAATCCTGGGTTGATCAGAATTCATCACCACCAAAAAATCAAGGTCACTATCAGGAGTCGGCGTACCAGTGGCGTAGGAGCCAAACAGGATAATCTTTTCCGGATGGAAGTTTTAAATAATGGCCTTTGTTACTCCATCAATGGTTTCAGGAGCTATAAGTTCACCATGTTTCTGCTGTTTCAAGCTGACCGTAGCCATAGAACCTCCCATTTCGTGCAATCCTGGTTACAGTGTTAAAACCTTGCCCCAAATTTGGCAGGTTCTTCCCGTAGTCTGGTAAGACCTGAAAGGTTTTGAAAACCTTTCAGGTCTGGTTCGCACCACTGTCACAATACCACCACTTCAAGGCCAGGATATATTGAGGGACGTAACTGCTTTATTGTTTTATGGATATTTTCCAGCGGCAGTTAAAGCAATAAAGCAGCTACGTCCCTCATAGGTTTCTCCGATCTACCAAGTTTTGTTCAATTTTGTGAAAAATGTAGACGCGACCCCTTATGCCCCACGAGTCTAGTGCCAAAGATCCGAACAGGTTTCTGATTCAAATGATATAATCTGCTGCCACTCTTTCCAGACATCCAGAGGCCACTCAGATTCCAGGCAGCACCTGTACAATATATCAAGCCACTGGCGCAAATGCACGTATGACATAGACCAAGGGGCTAACTCTCCTTTAGCACCCTTAAAGGTCAACCTTACTTCTTGTGGCATTTTACTAATATCAATGGACACAATTAACCACGGCTCCACTCGCATTGCAGTATGTACTGACTGAACAGTGCTTTGACTATTATGCGCCGCTCTTTCGGTCACCTTCTTTATACTGGAGTGCGATTGCACACCCAACTTCAGTTCTTTCTCCACATTGTGGAGTAATGCTGGAACAAATCGCCTCAGCATCCGTTGTGATAACCAGATAACTACTGTCGAATTGTCATTAAGTACGCATGTAAAGCTGATTCGATCCTCATTCTGGTTAAATTCAGTTGTCACTTGCTTAACAGTAATATGCACTGCTTAATCCCCTCTATTATTTTTACGCTGAGTCATCTTCAGTACGGCAAAACCAAGCAGCAATCCCCAAAATGCACTGCCGATACCACGCAGGGTAAGCCCCGATGCTGTTACAAGAAAGGTAATGAGGGCAGCATCCCGCTCATGCTCGTCATGCAGAGCTCCTGACAGGCTGGTACCGATTGTGCCAAGAAGCGCAATTCCGGCGATAGCGGCCACCAGTTCTTTTGGCAATGCGGTAAATACGCTGACCACAGTGGCGCCGAGTAGACCGGTGAGCAGGTAGAAAATTCCGGCCCATACCGCTGCAAGATAGCGATGTTCGGGATCACTGTCAGCTTCCGGGCTCATGCAGATAGCGGCTGTTATTGCGGCCAGATTGAACTGGTAGCCGCCAAAAGGAGCCAGCAGTACTCCGGTAAATCCGGTCCAGCCAATCAGAGGCGAAATTGGCGTCTGATAGCCGTTGGCTCGAAGCACGGCAACTCCCGGTACATTCTGAGACGCCATCGTAACGATGAACAGAGGAATTCCTACACCAATCAGTGTTGCTAGTGTAAAGGTTGGCGCAGAGAATATCGGTCGCGCAAGAGTTACTGTTACGACCTCAAAGTGAATCAACCCCAGTTGAGCTGCCCAGGCCAGTCCACCTAGAAAGGTTAATGGAATCGTATAGCGCGATTTGAATCTTTTACCGATAAAGTAGATCAGCAGCATCAGTGCTACCAGCCAGAGCTGGGAGTTCAGGGAGATAAAAACTCCCAAACCGAAGCGGAGTAATACCCCTGCAAGCATAGCGGCGGCTAGAGATTTCGGAATATGGTGCATTAGAGCTTCAACCAAACCGGTAACACCGCAGAGCGTGAGCAGTGCCGATGCGAAGATAAAGGTTCCAATGGCATCGCTCATCGGCACACCAACCAGTGCCGTTGCCAGAAGCGCGGCGCCCGGCGTTGACCAAGCCGTTAATACCGGACTGCGATAATAGAGTGAGAGGCCGATGCAGGTCACGCCCATGCCTACACCCAATGCCAATAACCAGGAACTGATATGAGCGGCACTGGCACCCGCTGCAGTGGCCGCTTGGAACACAATGGCCGCTGAGCTCGTGTAGCCAACAAGCACTGCAATAAATCCCGCTGAAATATGTGAAAGCCCGGAATGTCTAATCATGTTGACTCATTTCTGGTTACCTATACACGCATATCATTTTGAAAACAATGGGGTAGCTAACCATTCCCATTGACCCAGTCTGTATGAACAGTTACATTTGATGACAGAACATCCAGCTACTCGGAGAGGTACATCCGGCAGATATTGCAATTGCCGGTGTTGTATAAAGCGAGTGGTATTTTATCGGTATGTGGCAAATAATCATGATGTTGGGGAAGAACATAAAATATACATGCCTGATAAAATCACTTTCATAGCTCGATTCATTCTATTTGCAGTTATCCACTCACTGTTTGCAACCACTTGGACAAAAAAGATGCTGCATGGTACCGATCGCAAGGGATACCGTCTTTGCTACAACATTGCCTCTTTACTCATTTTCGGCTGGGTAATGTCTGCATACCGGAATTCAGAAGTACTTTATTTTGTACCCGGTGTATGGAGTTTGATAATGTATCTGCTTCAGGCCGTTATTGTGCTGATACTTCTGAGTTGCCTCATACAAACAGGGGTAGGTGATTTTCTCGGCTTTACCAAAAACACAACCAGCTCACTCTCAAATACAGGATGGTACTCGATTGTACGTCATCCGCTCTATTTATTTTCATCACTGTTTATGGTGTTGAGTCCTGTGATGACTTATCAATGGTTAATGCTAACCGTCATGAGTGTTCTGTATTTCGTTACCGGAGGCTTAATAGAGGAAAGACGACTTGCGGTAGAGTTTGGTGAAGCATACCGGCACTACCAGCAGCGCGTACCGTTTATTCTACCCAAGAGTGTATCTCTTTTATCAAAGGGAACGAAATAGTGGTCGCGTCTACAATCTTCACAAAACGCCACGCCGCCTGCCTTTTCTAATGTAAACCCAAACATGAGAAAAACAGGGAGGATTAGATAGGTTGTAAAGCCAAGCGATTATTCCAGCCCCCTTTCGGCAATTTCGATGGCTTTCATAACAGCCATTCCCTTATTGACAGTTTCCTGCCATTCGGCAGCCGGGTCTGAGTCGGCAACAATGCCGGCTCCGGCCTGAAGATGGACTTTGCCATCCTTGATTACCAGTGTGCGTATAGTGATCGCAAGATCCATGTTGCCGTCAAACGAAAAGTAGCCGACTGCGCCTCCGTAGATTTCACGCCTAACCGGTTCCAACTCATCAATTATCTGCATCGCCCGTATCTTTGGTGCTCCGGAGAGGGTGCCAGCCGGGAACGTCGCCCGCACGAGATCAAAGGCGTCACGCTCCCCTTCAAGTTCTCCCTGGACGTTGGATACTATATGCATAACATGTGAGTAGCGCTCAATAAGCATCAGCTCAGAAACCTTGACCGTTCCGGTTGCACAGACCCGTCCAAGGTCATTGCGCCCAAGATCAACCAGCATGACATGTTCGGCACGTTCCTTCGGGTCTGCGAGCAGTTCCAGAGCCAGAAGCTCATCAGCCTCGGCTGTAGCGCCACGGGGACGGGTTCCGGCAATGGGGCGGAGTTCGACACGCCGCCCCT
>CAYQMO010000228.1:0-6216 GCA_964418315.1 uncultured Geobacter sp.
GGTACTCTTCAAAGAGGGTATCAAGCTGCTCCGTTGCAACTACCTTTGATTGGATAAATTTAGCCTTGATTTATGGGTCTGTCTGCATTACTAAACAGCTTTAGTTGCTTTATATCTTATTTAGAATAAATGGCTCTTCAGCAGAATCGGTGAACACATAACGGTTCAGGTAAATCTCCAAGTGCGTGATACATAGCTGTTTTTAAGCATTCTGCAGTTTTAAAACCATACCTGATTCGTTCTAATCTTCCGCTTTGTCATCCTGAATGAAATGAAGGATCTGTTTTTGCCTTTTGAATCAATCAAAACCACAGCAGATCCTTCACTATCGTTCAGGATGACAACCTATTTCGTTTTGCTTGCGGCGAATTAGAACGAATCAGGTATACTAAGCTATCAATATCGATATCCGAGACTCAGTGCAATCAGACCAAATACGAGCAGATGTACCATCGCATGATTATTAAATTTCAGCCTCGGTGTCTTTCCTCCAAAGCTTTTCAAATACCCACATCGCAGCAATTTTTTTTATTCAGATAAATGAGCAACGCAGCCAGCAGAGCACAGCCAACGGTGATTTTCCCTATCAGTTGCCATGTTCCATTTCCGCCTGCTTCATTGGTTTTATTAATTTCAGCCTGAATTTGTTCAGATTCAGCAACAATCAGTTCTCTGTTGAGGCTGTGAAACATTGCATGAAAACGGAGACGGAGCGCAAACAGCCGTTTTTCAAATTGCCCGGTTTCAATCCCCTGGCTCTTCAATAGCTTAATTTTCTCTTCAATGGCTCCAAACATTTTGTCTAGTTTTGACATGGTTCTTCGTATTCGGCGGGCATCATTAAAGGAGTGGCACGTTGAACAGCTCTTTTTATTGATAAGGTTTATAGAGGCTCTCACCACATTATGACTGCCGTGACAGGTAACACAGGTAGGTCCGCCGCGACCCGCATGATCACTTCTCATATGTTGAGTGGCAACCACAGTATGGCAGCCACTACAAAGTTTAGTAACTGCATCAGGTGTGGTAAGATCGCGAAAACCGCGCAAAGGACTCATGGCATTTGCAAAATCTGCTGGATCGCCACCATGACAGGCAATGCAAGTTATCCCCTTCTCGGCATGGATACTTGACTGCCAGAGTTTAACTGCCTGGGACTGACTTGCATGACAATCAATACAGACATTTTTCTGGACTGCGGCAGTAGCCGGCCTTGTTGAGATTATGCAGGAAAAAATTGCTATCAGGGTTATTGTGAACCATTTCACAAACAGTGTCCTACATGTTCATTTTTATTAAGCAGCACTAAATGCTTTCGCCGGTTTATGCGTTCCTGCCGGAGTTTGGTAACGAGGGTATCAATAGACGAGTGGCAGTTTGGCCTGCTTCCAGGCGGCAATCCCACCCTGGAGGTTGTAAATTTCTGTATAGCCGTTGTGGGCAAGGATCTGCATGGCGGCATAACTGCGGCCCCCGGTCGCACAATAGAGCAGCAAGGGACGATTCTTGGGAATCGTGTAGTTTCCTGTCATAATGTAGGTAACCGGAATAAGGATTGAGTTTTCGATTTTTCCTTCCTGCAGTTCACCAGGTGAACGGACATCGATGATGAGCAGATTTTGTTTCTGCTGAATCAATTCCACTGTCTCCGCTGGTGGAAGAGTGGCATAGTATGTTGACTCGATAGTTGCTGTTTCCCCGTAGAACGGCAGGGAGCAGTTGCCCATTTTTTTCATCACGAAGCTAACTGTGATGAAGTCACCTTGTCTAACAGTGTAACCAGCCAATTTGTTAGCTAAGTTAACTTGCAAATCCTGAGTGCCATTCCCGTTTATGTTTAGCAATATACTATCGGCTTTAGCAAGCAATACCTCGCCGCTCCATGTCATCCGGTGATTCTTATATCGGGACTTAAAAATGCCTGCCTTCGTGTAATCGCTGGAACTGCTGCCACACCCGACTTCAGTATTCAGATCATCATAGGAGGCATTGTTAAAAGGTATTTCCGGTGAACAGGCACCGATAACGACGACGAACAAAATCAATAGGCAACCAAAAAACTTTGTACGCATAATTCTCTTCCTCTGTCGCTAACCAATATTATCTTCTACATCACTTCCGATCAGACAATATTGCTCCTGTAAAAGCGGATAATCGACTCTTGGCCAAATCCCAACGCATACATCAGGTGAATGGTCCCGAAGATAAGCTGGAGGCGGATGATGCCGTTATCATGAAACTTGCGCGATGAAGTAGTTACATAATTTTTAATGATGTGGAACTGCATACGACGCTTTATACGCGCTATGATTTCGATATCCTCCATAATAGTCAGGTTTTCGTCAAACCCATTAATTGCAGTGAAAAGTGACCGTTCGAGAAAAAGAGACTGGTCGCCGCCACGGCAGAACGTAAAGGGAAACCTGGTACACCAACCGTAGAGAACCATTATGGGATTGTCGTCATCAAAATCCATCCTGAAGCATCCTGTCTTTTTTCCTGATGCCACTGCGGAGCGAATATCATCAATAAATGTCTCTGGGGGCAGCGTGTCGGCATGGAGAAAATAGAGGATGTCACCTCGTGCGAGTGCAGCTCCCGCGTTCATCTGCCGTGAACGCCCTTTCTCGCTTCGGCACAGAGTCACAGGAAAGGCAGAAACGAGGTCGGCAGTACGGTCGCTGCTGGCGTCGCTGACGATTATTTCCACCCCCTCCTTTTTTTCCGTGATGGAGAGAAGAGCCTGAAGTGACCCTGCGATTATAGCCTCTTCGTTGTAGGTCGGTATGATAATGCTTAAAAGTTGCTGTTCCATAATTCACAATTTTTCAGGTCTCTGCATGCGTCAATATCGGTGAGTTCATCGAGAATTTCATATCAGGCGTTAGTTCCTAACATCTCTGCTATTTTACATGCCACATCACCAGTTAGAGTTTTGCAGGTACCCTTGTTGGTTTTGCGGATTGTCTTGCAGCAGGTCACTCCATATTTTCCCTTGAACCAGACATGCAGATCTTTAGTGAGACGTGTCGATACTTTCTTATCAGCCAGCACCAGACCAAGAGCGACGGTGCCCCCCGAAACCGCGCCACAGATGCAGCCGGTACCGGAGCCACCTCCAAAACCCGATACACCGCCGACTATTGACTCAGGCAGATGTGGGGCAAAATGCTTCCTTGAAACTTCCAGCACCGCTTCCGCACAATGATACTTTCCGGAACTGAACAACCGTTCGGCTTCTTCCTGACAATGTTTGCTCAATTCCAGATCTTCAAGCGACACTTTCTTTTTTTTGTTCCAAAACATTACTTCTCCTTGGCAGCATAAAGGCGATAATATACCGCCGATAAACGTTTCTGGCACTTTTGACGTCTATGTGGTCTTAATATTGAGTGAAAGTGGATTGCATTGAATGCAGCCATAATTTACGACACTTTCGAGTAAGATCCACGTTGCATGATCGTCAAAACGTGTCTCAGCCTCTTTAAGCTCAGTGATATTAATATTATCCACGTCTTTGAAGTTCTGAAATAATTGTTTGATTTTGTATTCACCACTCTCAAATTCATTCATATCGTCCTGAATGCTAATAACCTGCCCTACATAAATATCTGAGCTCATTGCCATGCTCCTTCATAGTATATTGAGTAAATATCGTATTTGAGATAGCAACGGCGGCAGCCAGCAATGACCGCCGCAAAGACCAAGCCACGGGGTGTTGAAGGCCTGGTTTATGCGTATGCTTAACAGTCGTCCAAAATTTCTCGCACCTTTGCGGCAATATCGGATCGCAAGAATGGCTTCTGGATGAAATGCACATCTTCACCCAGAACTCCATGTCGGGAAATGACATCGGCGGTATATCCGGACACAAAGAGGCATTTCATCTCTGGATAAAGTGTCTGCAGCTTATCTGCAAGCGCACGACCATTCATCTCGGGCATGATCACGTCTGTAATGAGCATGTGAATGGTGCCGTTGTATTTTTCGACCTGTTCGAACGATTCTCCCGGCGTAATGGCTTTAAGTACTGTATAGCCCTGTTCCTCAAGCATCATGGAGGCCATATTTAATATGGCAAGTTCATCCTCGACCAGCAGTATGGTTTCATCCCCCCGTGCAATCTCTTTCGTAGCAACTTCCGCACAATCCTGATCGCAACTGCCTGTATAGCGCGGGAGATAAATAGAGAAGGTAGTGCCGTAACCAGGCTCACTCTGGACGTTGATGAAGCCACTATTCTGTTTTACAACTCCGTACACCGTTGCCAGTCCAAGGCCGGTTCCCTTGCCCGGCTCCTTTGTCGTGTAAAATGGTTCGAAGATATGGAGGAGTGTTTCTTTATCAATACCGCTGCCGTTGTCGCTTACTGTAAGACGCACAAATTCGCCGGCAATGAAATCGATTTGTGCTGCTGAGTGGCTCGCATCGATACTACAGTTCTCTGTTTCAATGGTGATGTTTCCTGTGTCCTTGATGGCATCTCTCGCGTTGACGCAGAGGTTAGCCAATATTTGGTCAAACTGTGACGGATCAAGCTTGACCCGCCAGAGTCCGGACGCGGGTTTCCAGGCGAGATCGATAGCTTCGCCGATAAGCCGCTGCAGCATCTTGATCATACCGGTTGTCGATTCGTTGAGGTCGAGTATTTTTGGCACAGTGGGCTGCTGACGAGCAAAGGCAAGCAGTTGGCGAGTGAGGTCTGCTGAGCGCTCTGCCGCTGATCTGATCTCCAGGAGAGCCGAGCGAAGCGGATGAGATTCATTGATACGAAGCAGTCCCAGCTCCGAATAACCGATAATGACACTGAGCAGATTGTTGAAATCATGGGCAACTCCCCCTGCCAGTCGACCAACTGACTCCATTTTTTGTGCTTCCAGGAGCTGATGTTTCAGCTTTTCTTTCTCATCTTCGGCTTGCATACGACGGGAAATGTCTGTGAAAGTAACAACTGCACCGCAAACATTTCCGTATTCCAGGATCGGATAAGAGGAATATTCGGCTGGGAATGATGTCCTGTCTTTCCGCCAAAGCACGGTCTCATCAATTCGGTACCCAACACCGGTAGACTTGACGCAAAAAACAGGACATTCCTCGACCGGATACGGCAAGCCGTTAGAATGGCTGTGGTGAATGAGATCGTGCATATTCCTGCCGATACATTCATCACGCTTGTAACCCAAAGTCTGTAAACCCGCTCTGTTGATAAAAGTACAAACCCCATTAATATCGATGCCGTAAATTCCCTGATCGGTGGTTTCCAGCAACTGCCTGATACTATTATTGCTCTTCAGCAGGGCTTCCTCAGTCTGCCTATGCTCTTTAACCTCTTTTAACAGAAACAATGTTTGTACTGCGACCTCATGGCTAAGCTTTCTGTTAAAAAAGAACAGGATCAAAGCTGCTGTGAGAAACAGAGACAGAAATGAAATCCCTATGGTGTGATAGCGCTGCTCGTTGAACATCCTGATTAAGCCAATTCCAAATTCATCTGCCCAGTGAAGTAGCAAGATGCTTTTCACACTTTCTTCCGTCTCACGGATGACGTCTGCGTATAGTGAATAATAGTGTCCACCTGCTGCGGCAATAGTTGCTGCCATAACAGTAATAATTGAAACTTTCAGCGTATTACGCTGTTTACCCGATGCGTGGTCTCTTTCAGAATCGGCCAATTTAAAACTCCAAGATACTGGTAGATAATTTCACTTTACGGGGTCAACCGAATATTTGCCTGATTCGTTGTACCTGTTTTGACTCTTACTGACTGGCGGGAGCCATTACGTAAATACACAAGATCAAAACTGCGTCCGATTTTCTGAGCGGCAAGCAAAGTGTTGAGGCTATTAATATTCACTATTTTTCTTCCACCTATACGCAGGAGAATATCACCCTGTTGAACACCGGCACTGTCGGCTGGACCGCCCGGATTCACGCTGGTGACGAGCACCCCTTCCGGACGTAGCATCTGAGCCTGACGACATATAACGTCATCTACGTCGACAAGTCCCAGTCTCATCAACGGTTCGGAATATGCCATCTGCTGTGCGACGCCGTTAAACTGGCCACCTGACATCTGGCCTCGTCCGTAGAAGCCGCCGCCTCTACCGAAACCGGGGGCTATAAATGCGGCAGGCTTTGTGGTCTGCTGTAGTTGTGCCATTTTTTCCAGAAATGCCAACTGGTGGCAGTTGGTGCAGAGGCCACGTAGAGTATGCG
>CAYQMO010000229.1:0-407 GCA_964418315.1 uncultured Geobacter sp.
TCATGCGGAGATATGAGAACCGCTCAACCATCATGACGAGCAACCGCCCTGTAGAGGAATGGGGGAAGCTTATCGGCGATGTCCCGACCGCAGGTGCCATACTCGACAGGTTCCTCCAGCATGCTGAAATCATAACAATAAAAGGCAGAAGCTACAGGTTCAAAGATAAATCCGGGGAAGGGAAAAAGGGGACAGGACAATAGAGAAAATCGGCTTCCCGGCTCGTCTCCGACGAGCTGGATGGCCCATTCTCAACTCGCAGGAAGCCGTAATACCGGAAAGAAATCATCGAAGAATTTGAAATATTAAAAGAAAAGATTATTATGCTTCAGAGTGGTGCACTTTGATTCGACCCAAGGTGGTGCATTTTGAAGTGACGCTTGACAAATTATGAGGTTGAAAATGGA
>CAYQMO010000229.1:417-2456 GCA_964418315.1 uncultured Geobacter sp.
CCCTTGACACATGCGAAAAGACTGAGAACCTTTCCTCATCATAAACATACGTTAAACGGTGAACTTGATGAGTCAAATGCACCTGAACTTGAAGAAGTGTTAAAAGAGATGAAGAATCTGCTTAAATTATAATTGAATAAAGCGAGGTAAAAGCTATGATACTTTCATCAACAATGATAATTATGGAAATGACTTTAATAGGCATTATCTCTGTTGCGGATAATCAACCATTGGCGGGAACTCAGCCACTTACGATGCAGGGCGATCTTGCGGCGCAGATGGTTGCTGGTATTGACAAATTCTTCATGCAGGAGATTGATGCTTCTGCTGCAAAACGTGAATCGCACTGGAATCGTGATTTTTCTTCTCATGAGAAATACGTCGCATCTGTAGAACCAAACCGCAAGCGTTTCCAGAAGATCATCGGTGCAGTTGACCCTAGTGAGAACGTCTCGATGCAATTATTGGCAACTACCTCTCAGTCTGCGCTGGTTGGTGAAGGCGCAGGTTACAAGGTCTTTGCTGTGAGATGGAATGTCTTGAAGGGCGTTGATGCAGAGGGATTATTGCTTGAGCCAGATAAACCCGTTGCGAATGTGATCGCAATTCCCGATTGTGATTGTACACCAGAAATGATCGCTGGATTAATGTCAGGGGTTCCGGAGGAATTCCAGTTTGCACGAAGATTGGCTGAAAGCGGATGTCGTGTCCTCATTCCAACACTTCTGGATCGCAATGACAAATTCTCTGGCATACCTGAACTTGGTATGATGACGAATCAACCACACAGGGAGTTTATCTATCGTGCTTCTTATGAGCTTGGTAGGAATATCATCGGTTACGAGGTGCAAAAGGTTCTTGCAGGTATTGATTGGTTCTCCAGTGAACATGCAGGGAAACCGATTGGTGTTATGGGTTATGGTGAAGGTGGTTTGATCGCTTTCTATTCTTCATCAATGGATACACGGATTGACGTAACTGTTGTCTCCGGATATTTCCAACCGAGAGAGAAAGTTTGGCATGAGCCTATATATCGCAACGTGTGGTCTTTGCTATGCGAATTCGGTGATGCCGAGATCGCAAGCCTGATCGCCCCTCGTTCATTGATAGTAGAAGCCTGTCGTCATCCTGAAGTCTCTGGACCGCCTGAGCCTGAATCTGGTCGAAGCCGGACAGCCGCCCCCGGCGTAATAACAACTCCATCTTTTGGATCGGTGGAATCTGAGCTTAACAAAGCAAGGAATTTAGTGGATAAACTTAATCCTCCTGCTCAGTTTGATCTGGTTAAAAGTGAAAATCCCGGATGCAAGGATACTTTGACAATATTTTTGAGTAGGTTAGGAACTAATCTAAAACCCGATCAATCAAATTCTACAAAAAGCCATTTGCCGGCTTCTTTCGACCCATTAGTACGCATGAAACGTCAATATCAGCAATTATTGGATCATACTCAATATCTTATGCATGAGGCGGAGTTCCAACGTGCTGAATTCTGGTCAAAAGCTGATGCTTCCAGTGTAGATACATGGTCAAAAAGTACAGAATGGTATCGTGATTATCTTAATAATGAAGTCATCGGATGTTCCCCTTTGCCGAATGTTTCCATTAATCCAAGAACAAGATGTATTTATGAGACTGACAAATTCAAAGGCTACGAGGTCGTTCTGGACGTATATCACGAAGTTTTCGCCTACGGCATTTTGCTTGTACCGAAAGACATTAAAGATGGAGAACGTCGTCCAGTAGTCGTCTGTCAGCATGGGCTTGAAGGTAGACCGCAGGACGTTGCTGATCCATCAGTAAACAATGAAGCATATCATCAATACGCCTGCAAACTCGCTGAACGTGGGTTTGTGACTTATGCACCGCAGAATCCTTATATAGGCATGGACAACTTTCGTGTACTGATACGCAAGTCACATCCCTTAAAACAATCTCTTTATTCAATTATTGTCCGTCAGCATGAGAGAACGATAGAATGGCTTTCATCACTTCCGTATGTAGATAAAGAGCGAATAGCATTCTATGGATTAAGCTAT
>CAYQMO010000229.1:2466-6186 GCA_964418315.1 uncultured Geobacter sp.
GTGGAAAGACAGCGATGAGGATACCTGCCCTCGTGAAAGGATATTGCCTGTCTATATGCTCTGCAGATTACAACGAATGGATATGGAAGAACGTCTCAGCACGGCACACTTACAGCTACATGAACACTGGCGAATATGATATGTATGAGTTTGATCTTGGCAATACTTTCAACTATGCAGAATTAAGCTGGCTGATCTGCCCCAGACCATTTATGGTTGAGCGTGGGCATCATGATGGTGTTGCCCCGGATGAATGGGTAGCTTATGAATATGCGAAGACAAGACGACGCTATGATTTACTGGGCATCGGTAATCTTACTGAGATGGAAGTCTTTAACGGTCCCCATACAATAAACGGTATCGGAACATTTGAATTTCTCCAACGTCATCTGAACTGGCAAAAATGACATAGATATTGAAGATTAGCTTGACAATGTTAAATCTCAAATCTTTAAATCGAATAAGGGAGTGAAAGGAATTGTATAAAATCATTATAATACCGCTTATATTTATGCTTTTAATAAGCTCTTGCAGTTCAAGGGAAAAGAAAAAAATCGTTGAGGGAAATATAGACGTAGATTCCAGTATATACATCGTTCCAATAGGCGACGTTGATGTAATTTATCTCAAAGCACTTGTTCCAAAATTGCAAACGAGGTTTACAACAGGCGTTTATTTAGCACTTGATAAAAAAATACCCGTACCTGAAAACTCTTTCGATTATGATAAACAACAACATGTGGCTATGTATATTCTTGGAGATATGTATAAGAAACTTAAATTCCCTCCTAACTCAAAAGTGCTTGGAGTGACCAGCGTTGATATTTCTACCCCGGCTGATATTTATTCTCCAGAAACTGATACGGTATTTTTCTTTGGTCAAGCTTTCAGCAAGGGAAATATGGCACTAATATCAATTCGTCGTATGGATCCAAGATATTACGTTGGTGGAAAACCTAACGATGAATTAGCCATTCAGCGTATGCAAAAAGAAGCAACCGAAAGGTTCATCAAGTGCGGCGACCTGCGGGAGGGATTCGCTCGAGTCCGTTGCGACGATTGCAGGCACAGCCTCTTCGTTTCATTTTCTTGTAAAGTCCGCTGTTTCTGTCCGTCCTGCCATCAGAAGCGGATCCTCGAACTCTCCATGCATGTCCGCGAGGAAGTATTTGCGGAAGTCCCGCATAGGCAGTTCGTCTTCACCATTCCGAAGCGGCTCCGGATATATTTTCGTTTCAACCGCGAACTCCTCGGACAGCTCCCGAAAATAGCCTTCGAACTTATCAGAGAAGTCTATCAGGCGGTTCTCGGTCGGGAAGATGCGGTTCCGGGAATGGCGGCGACCGTCCAAACCTTCGGGGAGTTAGCCATGACACGGAAAACAGAGCGTTTGTAATAATCGAATACAAGAGAGATAAAAATTTCAGTGTGATTGATCAAGGTTATGCGTATCTTTCCTTGATGTTGAATAATAAAGCCGAATTTATTTTAGAATATAATGAAAACAAAAAACCTTTACTAAAACGAGATGATGTTGACTGGACTCAATCAAAAGTTCTTTTCATATCACCATCATTTACACAGTATCAAAAAGAAGCCATTAATTTCAAAGATTTGCCTATTGAATTGTGGGAAATAAAACTTTTTGAGAATCAGACTGTTTCGTATGAACAGATTCAAAAAGTCAATGCCAATGAAAGTATACAAACAATTTCAAGACAGGATGAAGCAATAGAGAAAGTAGCGAGGGAAGTGAAAGTCTATACGGAATCAGAACACCTTGAAAAAGCTTCAGATGAAATCAAAGAGTTATATGAAAGACTCAAAAGTTCCATTTTGAATCTATATGATATTGACGTTAAACCAAAAAAATTCTATGTCGCATTTATTTCAGGCACAAATGTTGTTGACATCCACATTCAAAAAAAATCTTTAAAAATATGGATTAATCTTGAAAAAGGTTCATTAGATGATCCAAGAAATATAGCAAGAGATGTTTCTGCCGTTGGGCATTGGGGAAATGGGGATTATGAAATCCAAATATCTGAGGATGAACATCTCGAATATATTTTAAGTCTAATCAGGCAGTCATTAAATAAAAATAAAAAATGAAGTCAACAAATAAGGTCCCCGTACAGATTTTACCACCGCTAAGAATCTGGCGGATGATTTGAAGCGGTTCGACAATGAGGAAGAATTACAGCAACGGAGAACAAATATGATGAATAAAAAGGATGTCGCGATTGTGCGGAAGCTGGCTGGTTCAGTGGCGGAAATTGCATCACTGCCCGTGCAGGAGGAAAAACGGAACCTGTGGCGCAAGCTTAATGCAAAGAAACCCTTACGCCCCATGGTGATGATTGACCAGGTGTGCTGGAACGAGATGAGCACCAAGGATGAGCTCGTATTGCAGTGTGCCGATGAGGAGTGCCGCGATTACGAAGGACATCTCCGGCGAATACTCTATCAATGGAGACATTTTCCCGTGGACATGGTGGTTGAACCCTTCATCAGGGTGCCAAAGGCGATCAACAATACTGGCTTTGGCGTCAATGTGCAGGAGGAAATTGCCATTGGCGACCCAACCAGTGGGATCGTAGGACACAGCTATGAAAACCAGTTTCAAAACGAATCCGATCTGGAAAATATTCATACACCGCAGATCAGCCACGACCAGGCCGAAACCGACCGGCGCCTGATTGTCGCACACGAACTCTTCGATGGCCTTCTTGAAATACACCCGACCGGAGGCATAACAGACCCTTACCTGTCGCTGTGGGATCCCATTTCCATGTGGATGGGGGTCGAAAATGCCCTCTATGCATTGGTGGACAAACCCGACTTCATGCATCGCCTGCTGACACGGATGACAAATGGCTACCTGAGCATGCTCGACCAGTTGCAGGAACAGGGATTGCTCTGCGAACCCCAGAGTCTGGTTCATTGCACCGGCGCTTATACAGACGAACTGCCGGCTCCGGGCTACAACCCGGCCAAACCCCGCACAAGAGATCTCTGGATGTTCTCTATGGCCCAGATGTTTTCCACAGTTTCGCCTGAAATGTTCAAGGAGTTCGAGGTTGACTACATCAGCCGCATCTGCGAGCGCTTCGGCTTAGTATATTATGGATGTTGCGAACCTCTTGATAACAAATTGGCCGAGGTGCGCATGATCCCGAACGTACGCAAGATTTCCATGAGTCCGTGGGTCAACGAAAAGCGTGGCGCTACAGAAATAGGCAGTGATTTCGTCTATTCCCGCAAGCCGAACCCGGCTTTGCTGGCGACGGTGCAATTCCACCCGGATCAGATTCGGGCGGATCTGATTGCAACCCGGAAAGTCTGCGACAAGCATGGATGTCCGCTGGAGTTCATTTTGAAGGACATCAGCACGGTACTCTATGAGCCAGAGCGACTTTCCGAGTGGGCCCGCATCGCCATGCAGGTCGTGGGCGGTTGAGCCTGGCGTTATACAGGACATGGGTGGGGAACGGGGTCACACCGAATGCCCCCCAACTTAAGCGGCCTTTGTCGATCAACGAATCAAGTCTTGATGTTGTGCCGCCACCCTGCGGGGACTGAAAATTATATTTGATTATTCATAATCCCCACGCTTGCGCATGGGGCTACAATATGTCGCCCTCTGCGAGGGCTGAATATAAAAAACGATTCACTTTATTTTATTATAGCCTCCGCAGGAGGTGTAATAATGTAGCCCAA
>CAYQMO010000230.1:0-6180 GCA_964418315.1 uncultured Geobacter sp.
GAACTCCAGCAAGCGGCCTCACTGGCTGACTTTGCCAGAAAGTTCATGTTTCACGTTACTGATATAATATCTGCCGAGTATGGTGTATTTTATTGCTTCGATGAGGAGAGCCGACTTTTGACCCCGCTGGTTGGCCATGGTGTCGCAGCAGACGAATTGGAAAAAATTGCCATTGGCCAGGGGCTGGTCGGCCAATGCGCCGGGGAGAAGGCTCCGATCGAAATATCCAGTTCAGCAGATTCGATCGTCAAGATCTTATGGGGTGCCGGAGAGATGTCTCCGCAGTCGATCATATTGCTGCCGGTGATTGAACAGGGGGGAGATCTGCTGGGTGTCATCGTCATGGCTTCGCTGCATCGAATGGGTGCTGAAAAACGCATTTTTCTCGATGCATTGATGCCGATGGTTGCAATGAACCTGGCAATACAGCAGAACAACATCAGTACTAAATCCCTTCTTGAAACGAGCCAGGAGCAGGCCGCAATACTCCGGCAGCAGCAGCAGGAGCTGCAGGAATTCTATGCCAGGAGTGATGAAGCGAACAGGGCGCTTCAGAGTCGAGTGGAGGAATTGGCCGGTACGCGCAGCGCCATGATGAACATCATGGAAGACCTGGAGATAGCGAGAAAAGAGACTGAAAAGCGCAATGCTGAGACTCAGCACCTGTTAGAAGAAAGTGTGCAGCAGTTGGAGGAACTGGAGAGGTTCAACCGTCTGACTATAAATCGCGAGGAGAAGATGATCCAGTTGAAAGAGGAGATTAATGCGCTCCTCGAGCAAGCCGGCAGAGAGAAAAAGTATAAGATAGTGGAGTGAAGAATAAATACAAAGGAGATCAACCATGTTCATGTTTAAAATGAAAAAGATTTGTTCCCTCGCAGTACTGCTGACTGTATTTATCTCTACTGCCGTTTTTGCTGCAGACAAGAAGACCGTCGGTGTAATCAAGATCGCCTCTCATGCTGCACTGGATGCGGACGAAAAGGGTTTTGAAGTGGCGATGGCTGCCTCCGGTTTCAAGGAGGGGGTTAATGTCATCTATGATCGACAGAATGCCCAGGGGGACCCGGCAAAGGCTGCTGCAATGGCTCAAAAATTTGTAGATCAGAAAGTGGATCTGATTCATAGCATTGCGACCCCGACCTCCCAGGCAGTGGTGAAACTTACAAAGAGTATTCCGGTTGTTTTTTCTTCTATTACCGATCCGGTGAGCGCCGGGATTGTCCCTAAGGAGAGCTCGTCCGGAAGTAAGACCGGCTCAAATGTGACCGGTGTAAGTGATATGTGGCCGGTAAAACTCCAGATGGAGCTGTATACCAAAATCGCTCCGAAGGCGAAAAAGTGGGGCACCATTTATAACCCGGCAGAGTCAAATTCCGTGATTCATATCAAGGCGATGAAAGAAGCTGCGAAGAAGCTTGGAGTAGAACTGGTTGAGGTAACAATCGCCAATAAAAATGATGTTGCCGGGGCAGCAGCATCACTTGCCGGAAAGGTGCAAGCTATTGCCATAACATCAGATAACACGGTCTATTCAGATCTGGAAGCAGTTATCAAGATTTGCAACGAAAAAAAGATCCCCCTTTTTGTAGGAGATGAGGGTGGTGTCACACGGGGAGCGATTGCTGCATACGGACTTGATTACTATCTGGTTGGCTACACCGCTGGAAAGAAGGCGGCGATGATCCTTAAAGGCATGAAACCGGGAGATATCCCTTGGGGACCTGTGGAAAAATTCAGTCTTATCATCAACGAAAAAGCGGCAAAAGCTCAGGGGGTAACCATAGCTCCCGATCTTCTGAAAAAGGCCAGCAAAGTTATAAAATAGAAGGCCTCCCCTATTGTTACAACGTATCAGTACGAGGACAGGCGGTAACTGAATGGGAATACTGAAACCTACAAGCTGGTTGAACAGTTTGACAGATAAATTTTCTGCCCGAAGTGCGCTGAAAATCTTTTCAAACGTGCTGGGCAGCGTGCAGTCATTGTACGTTGCAGTAGGGATATTGTCGCTTACAATCGCGCTTGGTATATATCTGGATATAAAAAATGAAGCGATGCATATAAGGCGCCTTGAAGTACGGACCGGCCTTGAAAAAATTGGTCGGCTTAACCAGGAGCTGAGTAACATGCTTGTTATGTCACTCTATGAGCAGAATTCTTTGCGTATTGCCAGCTATGATTCGGTAGATGGTGATTTGGCACGGGTAATTTTGAAGGTTACCTCCATGACCAAATCGCAAAAGTATGAGCAGGAGATCTCCGCCTTAAATGATGATCGAAAAAATCTTCATATCATTGAAGTGAATGCTATCAAGCTGATGTCTGAGGATAAGTGGGACGAAGCGAAACAGCTCCTGTTTGGTGACGAGTACGTGACGGCCAAGAAAACCGCAGAAATTGACAGTCAGATGGCTGAGAGCATTGTAACTGGAGACCTGGACGCCGTATCATTACGATTTAACAGGTTAAGGACAGTATCCATCTGTGCCAATATTGGCGCTCTTTTGCTGCTGATCTGGGTCGGCATCATGTTTTCAAGAAAGACCAGAATCAATTTTGCGGAGCAGGTGCGTTTACGTGACGAGATTTCTGTTGCCTATGAAGGGATGGAAGAGCGAGTGCGGGAACGTACTGCCGACCTCGAGGTGACTACCAGCCGGCTTGCTGCAGAGAACGAAGAGCGTCTTAAGTCTGATGCACGCACAAGACTGATACTGAATTCAGCAGGCGAGGGTATTTTCGGAGTTGATGCAAATGAGCGAGTTACCTTCCTCAACGACGCTGCAGCAGGGCTGCTTGGCTATCTTGCCGAGGAGCTGATCGGCAGGGAAATTCATGGCATTATTCACCACTCCTACGCTGACGGAACACCGTATCCGAAGAAAGATTGCCCGATGTTTGATGCCTGTACCAAGGGAAATAAAAGGCATATCACAGGTGAGGCGCTCTGGCGGAAAGATGGTTCCCAATTCTTAAGCGAATACACGGCCACACCCATTTCGGATGATAAAGATGGTTTAGTCGGGGCTGTAATCGTTTTCCGCGATATAACCAGGCGCAAAAGAAATGAAGAGGAGTTGAAACAGCGTATGGAGGAGCTGGAACGCTTCAATCGCCTTGTCATCGGCCGTGAAGAGAGAATGATTCAGCTTAAGAAGGAAATTAATGAACTTCTGGAGGAGATGGGACAGGAGAAAAAGTACAAGTTTGAAGCATAATATCTCAATACTGAAAGGAGTATGCCATGTTTAAAGAAGAAAGAGACGAGTCAATTTTTGACTGGAGCATGATAGGGGATATCGCGGCAGGGCGGCCGAATCTTGGTGGAACCATGGATGTAGCAGTCTACCGGCTCATGCAGTTTACGCTGCGGGACGTTATTATTCAGGAGTTCGACACTGAAACCGCTGAAAAAATATATTACAAAGCTGGAGAACTGGCCGGCAAGGAACTGTTCAAAAATATGATCAAAGAGAAGTCCGATTTCAACCTCTTTGTCAAAGAGTTGCAGGACCTTCTGACTACCCTGAAAATCGGGATTCTGAGGGTCGAATCGGCCGACTTTGAAAAAATGGAGTTTACACTGACTGTTGCCGAAGACCTTGATTGTTCGGGGCTGCCTATTTCTGATGAAACAATCTGCACTTATGATGAAGGTTTTATAGCAGGGATTCTATTTGAATTTTCCGGGAAAAAATTTGATGTCAAGGAAGTTGATTGCTGGTGCTCTGGAGACAGGGTTTGCCGCTTCGATGTTAAACCGGCATGAATGGATTATAAATTATGCTCCAGGTAAATGAAGAGGACATCGACAGGATTACGGCGGTCTTTAACTCGATTTTAAAGGGAAAGAAGCCTGATAAGATTGAATTGCCGGTCGATTATCCTGACAATGAGATCAGGCAGGCGGTAGACTATATCAACAGGTTCGTCGATGAATACAACGAAACCTCAAATATTGCCTATCGGATTGCTGGTGGAGACATCGATTTCACCACCCCCAAGTTGAAAACGGTTATAGGCCACTCTTTGAAGAGTCTGCACGCCGGCTTGAAGAATCTGACCTGGACTACAAAACAGATTGCCCAAGGGGATTACGGCCATAAAGTTGAGTTTATGGGAGAGTTCTCGGAGGCGTTTAACAGCATGTCCCAGCAGTTGCAGGACGCCTTTCAGGAGCGGGAACAGTCGACACAGAAGCTGCAGGAGCAGGTCGCTGCAATGGGCAGTGCGCGCAGAGCCATGCTTAACATCCTTGAGGACCTGGATGTGGCCAGAACTCTTGCCGAAGAGGCGACCAAGACTAAGAGTGACTTTCTCGCCAACATGAGTCACGAGATACGCACGCCTATGAACGCGATCATCGGCATGTCGCATCTGGCACTGCAGACAGACCTGAACCCGAAGCAGCGCAACTACATCGAGAAAGTGCATCGCTCCGGGGGTAATCTGCTCGGCATAATCAACGATATACTCGACTTCTCCAAAATCGAGGCCGGCAAGATGACGATTGAGAACGCCGACTTTCGCCTTGAGGATGTCATGGAGTATCTGGAAAATACGGTCGGTATGAAGGTGGAGGAGAAGGAACTGGAACTGCGGATTGAGATCGCCCCCGATGTTCCGGTGGCGCTGATCGGCGATTCGCTGCGACTCGGTCAGATATTGCTCAATCTTGGCAGTAACGCCGTTAAATTCACCGAGACTGGTGAGATCGTATTTGGTGTTGAGCCGATCTCCAGAGCCGAAGATAGCATAATGCTGCACTTCTGGGCCAAGGATTCCGGCATCGGCATGACCCCTGAGCAGTGCGGCAAAATGTTCCAGTCCTTCAGTCAGGCAGACACATCTACGACGCGCAAGTATGGCGGTACCGGTCTGGGACTCTCTATTTCGAAAAAAATGGTTGAGTTGATGGATGGCAAAATCTGGGTTGAATCCGAGGCTGGCAAAGGCTCAACTTTTCATTTCCACGCCAGATTCGGGCTGCAGAAGGGGGCGGACGAAGTTTATCGCAAGGGGGGCGCTGCTGAGTCGCGTTCCCATGAGAAAAGCGATAATATGGCTGACGACCTGGGGCGTCTTGCCGGAAGCCGCGTTCTGCTGGTCGAGGACAATGCGATGAACCAGGAGCTGGCAATGGAGTTGCTGGAAAATGCCGGAATTACAGTTGTTCTTGCAAACAACGGACAGGAGGCGCTCGATATTCTGGTTGGAGATACGGCCTTCAATGGCATTCTTATGGATTGCCAGATGCCGGTTATGGATGGCTACACGGCCACCAGAGAGATTAGAAAAAACCAGTTGTTCAAGGATACACCGATAATCGCCATGACCGCCAACGCCATGTCGGGCGACAAGGAAAAGGTTATCGAAGCCGGCATGAACGATCACATTGCCAAGCCGCTTGATGTAGCCCAGATGTTCGCTACGCTTGCAAAATGGATACTGCCTAAAAACGGAGCTGTTGTGGCAGAAACGGTAGAATCTGATTCTGCAAGCTGTGTAGTAGCCGAGTTGGACATGGATAAAGTTCAGCCGCTGTTTGACAGACTTGCCGCCCAATTGGCGGGTATGGATACCGAAGCATCCGACACTGTGGAAGAGCTGCTGCCATTGGTAAAGGGTACGTCTTTAGCCGGAGGAGTAAAGAAAGTTGCAAGAGCGGTCGCAGATTATGATTTTGATCAGGCGGAAGAGGCACTGAAGGCGTTACTTGAATCGAATTGAAGTCGGGGGAACTGTTATGGCGGATAATCTGGGGAAATTAGGAACTGTGCTAGTGGTTGATGACGCTCCGGATAATATAGATATCCTTAAAGGGGTGCTGTCGGGTGAATTTATTGTTAAGGCGGTGACGCATGGTGAGAAAGCTCTGAGCGTCGCCGAAACCGCTCAGCCAGACGTGATCCTACTGGACATAATGATGCCTGGTATGGACGGTTACGAGGTATGCAGGCGCCTTAAGGAGATGGAAGTGACCCGTGATATCCCGGTCATTTTTGTGACTGCGATGAGCGAAACAACAGACGAGGAAAGGGGTTTTGGAGTGGGGTGCGTCGACTATCTTACAAAACCGATTAACCCGGCTCTGACGCTTGCCAGAGTAAAAACCCACACCGCCCTCCGGCGGGCGCAGTTGGAGCTTAATGAGTGGAACAAAAGCTTAAAATCACG
>CAYQMO010000231.1:0-6158 GCA_964418315.1 uncultured Geobacter sp.
TTGCAATCCTGTAGTAGAGATGCTTATTGATGCATATCATGTGTGTTGTATATAACAAAGCTCTATACCTTTCTGTACAAAAAAATGTACAAAAACACATAGAGCCTTTATGATTACTAGCAATAATAACTAGTTATGAGTATGGCAGGGGTACCTGGATTTGAACCAAGAGATGACGGAGTCAGAGTCCGTTGCCTTACCGTTTGGCTATACCCCTAAATTAAAGAGTGACCCTTCTACCAAATCAGGCCGAAAACGTCAAGAATTATTGCCGCGTACCGCCTGAGCACCCGCCTCAATCGCCTGGACGTTGGCAGGTATCAGCTTATGATTTCTCTCCGGAAGAACCTTCTTTAATGCAGCTTCGAGCGACTCTTGCGACAATGCACCGGTTTTCTCGATATATGCCCCGCAGGCCACCATATTAACCATCCGAACGTCGCCCAGATCAAGTGCAATCTGATTCATCGGAATCATAATAACTTCGACATCAGACAATGTAGTTCCGGTGGTATCAACAAGACTGGAGTTAACGATACAAACACCACCCTGTTTTACTTTGGCGGCATATCTATCGAATGAAAGCTGATTAAGCAGCACAGAAGCGGAAGGATTGCCGACTACAGGGGAACCGGTATCGCCGTCGGCAAAGACTATCGTACACATAGCCGCTCCACCACGTTTTTCAACTCCGTAGGCCGGAAAGAAGGAAACATTTTTTCCTTCGTGGATGGCAGCATATGAAAGCAGATTACCGGCCAGCAGCACTCCTTGTCCGCCGTAACCGGCAAAAAATACATCGTAGCGCATTTATTATTTCTCCTGACTACAGTTTACAGATTGGCCGTATTTTTATAAACAGCGAGCGGAAAGTAGGGGATCATTTCGTCCGTCACCCGCTGGTTGGCATCAAGAGGATTCATCCCCCAGTTGGTGGGACATGAAGCGAGAGCTTCAATGAAGGAAAAACCCTTCTTTTCGACCTGATAGCGGAAGGCAGTTTTGATGAGCTTCCTGGCATTAAGGACATTTTTGGGGTTATCGAGGGCAACACGCGCCGAAAAGGCCACAGCATCCAGAGTAGCCAGAAGTTCGGCCATCTTGAAGGGGGAACCATCTTTCGAGACGTCACGGCCATATGGAGAGGTGGATGTTTTTTGGCCCAGCATGGTAGTCGGCGCCATCTGGCCGCCGGTCATGCCATACGTCGTGTTATTGACAAAAATCACGGTAATGTCTTCGCCACGGTTGGCGGCATGGATGATTTCGGACATACCAATGGCAGCAAGATCACCATCGCCCTGATAGGTAAAGATAATCCGGTCAGGTCTGGCCCGCTTGGCGCCGGTAGCCACGGCGGGAGCACGTCCGTGGGGAGCTTCAATCACATCAACGTCGAAATAACCGTAGAGGAAAACCGAACAGCCGACGGAAGCGACTCCTATGGTCTGGCTCCGAATGCCAAGCTCATCAAGGGTTTCCGCAACCAGGCGGTGAACAGATCCATGGTGACAGCCAGGGCAGAAATGGGTTGCAACATCTTTCAGGCTTTCCGGCCTGGTAAACAGTTGTTTCATATTATTCCTTAGCGACTCAGGCGTGAGTCGGGTAATTTTTCCTGATCTGCTCGAACAGCTCTTCTGGTGTCGGCAATGAACCGGCTCCCGGAGGCCTCCCATAGAACAGCACCTCTGCGTCGCGGGCTATGGCAAGTCGGACATCATCTATCATCTGCCCGGTAGATAGCTCAATATCCAGAAAAAGCTTGCACTGTTCGGACAGGGCTGCATACGCTTTCTTTGGGAACGGAAACAGAGTAATCGGCCGCATCAGGCCAACCTTCATGCCGGCCTCCCTGGCCATGGCAACTGCGGTCCTGGCAATCCGCGCGGTTGAACCGAAAGCAGTTACTATCAGCTCCGCATCAGCGGTCTGCAGCTCTTCCCAGCGGCACTCTTTCTCGGCAAGTTCCTGATAACGGGCCTGCATCTTCCAGTGAAATTTTTCCATTTCGCCATCACCCAGATAGAGTGACTTGACGATGTTCTGCTTTGCCCCTGATTCCCGTCCGCGCACGACCCACTCTTTGGGAGGTAGCGCCGTAACCGGCCTGGAGTTCGGGGTGACCGACTCTTTCATCTGTCCGATAACAGAATCAGCCAGAACCATGGCAGGCATGCGATAGATGTCTGAGAGATCAAACGCCATCATAGTCAGGTCGTATATCTCCTGCACCGAGGCCGGAGCCAGGACGATGATCCGGTAACCACCATGTCCTCCGCCGCGTGTCGCCTGCCAGTAATCGGCCTGGGAGGCATCGATTCCGCCGAGGCCGGGGCCCGCTCTCATTACGTCAATGATCACGCCGGGCAGCTCAGAGCCTGCCATGTACGAAATCCCCTCCTGCTTGAGGGAGATGCCGGGGCCGGAAGATGACGTCATTGCACGAGCTCCGACGGCTGAAGCCCCGAGCAGCATATTAATTGCACCGATTTCGCTCTCAGCCTGGATGAATTCCCCCCCAAGCCGTGGCAGCTCGCGTGACAGGTATTCCGGGATATCACTCTGCGGCGTAATCGGATAGCCGAAATAGCAGCGGCAACCGGCTTCCAGAGCCGCCATTGCAACCGCTTCATTCCCTTTAAGAAATATTTTTTCCGCTGCGGCAGTTTGCATGGCCGTCACTCCTTAAAAACCGTTATGGCGACGTCGGGACACATCTGTGCGCACAACGTGCAACCGGTGCATTTTTCAGGATCCGAAAAAACGGCCATAGCGTAACCAAGACTATTAGGTGAGGTACTCAAGGCAACCAGTTTTTTGGGACAACCTATGGTGCAGAGTGCGCACCCCTTGCAGCGCGTTTCATCTACTAGAATATACGGCATCTAAGTTCATCCTTTGTTAAAATAAGCGGCTACCCTTTCTTGACCTTTGGAATAAAGATCTCGTCGGGGTCGAGCACTTCATGAATAATGCGCAGCTCTTCCAGAGTAGGCGCTACCGTTTCGCCTTTAACGCGGGAAATGTCAAGATTAAACTGGCAAAGATCCCTGATCTCCTCCGGCGTCTTGCCGGGATGGCAGGTGTCCAGATACATCCGGCCGGTCTCTTCATTAAAGCGGAACACCCCTGCGGTACTTATAACCGCAGACGGCCCCCCGCGAAAAGCAGCTCCGTAGAGCTCCCTGCGATGAACAAATTCGCCTCCGGGCCATTTTTTAACCCGCCATCCGGGGCTGGTGATGTAACTGACATTCTCCACAAAACGTCGCTTTTCGTGCACCATAATGAATACGGTCCGCTTAGCAAAGGAATTTATGTCCGGGTTGCCACCGCTGCCGGTCAGGCGAAGTTCGGGGTTTAGGTAGTCACCGATGCAGGTGGTGTTGACGTTGCCGTACTGATCAACCTCCGCACCACCCAGAAAACCGAGATCGACATAACCCCTCTGTGCGATACTGAAGGCGTCATAAAGCCCGGAGGCCCGTGACGCTCCCATTTCACAGCGAGCATCGCCAACAGAAGTCGGCAACTCCGGCGGTCGGCCGTCAAGTGTTCCAGCTTCAAAGATAAGTTTCAGGTTGGGAGCATGGCTGTTCTGGGCAAGCATGATGGCAACCATCGGCAGGCCGGTTCCGGCAAAAACGATTTCGTTGTTCCCTACTTCCCGTGAGGCAGCGCAGCAGAGCAGATCTGCCAGGCCGAACTGATCAGGTTTTGCGTACTCTGACATATCACTTACCCCCTTTCTTTTCGCGTGGAGAGTAATTCATGGCGCTGTTTGCCTTGAGATTCAGCATGCGCGGCCACCCCAGCTTTTCCAGATAGCTCAGATGGTTCCGCCCATGGATCCACTCATTGGCAAAACCGTCAAAACCCTCCTGAGTTCTGCTGCGCCCGTAAAAATCCTTAAGGAAGGCGCCATCCACGTCGTAGCGGCCGAACATTCCGGTCGGGTGCGCACCATAAGGGCATTCCAGAATATGATCGACTTCAAAACTGACAATCGTGTTCTGATCGGCGTTACGGCGCAGATACTCTTCCGGGACTATCTCTTCAGCCATGACAATCGTTATGTCGGCGGCACGGGCTACCTCCGGATCAGAGTAGTGCTGACCGTTTACCCGAACTGTACCCTCTTCGCCAACCTGCTGAACGCACATGACCGCAATATCAACCTTCGCAGCCGGAACCAGAACCTGGGAGCCGGCTCCAAAAAAGGGATCTTCGGTAAACTGGTATTTATGCTTTGCGATTCGTTTTCCGTCACGCAGGCCGGCACGACCCAGCATATCGTATTCAGGGTTGTGAATGTCAGTGCCAAGGGCCGTCTGAGTGACCGCATATGGCGCCCCTGAAGCTGCGGCGGCAAAGCGGAACATCATTTCGGCGTGGCTGTAATCCTCAACAATGATCTGTTTTTCAGCGACCTTACGGGAGATATTGGCACCATACTTCCCGTACAGTTCATGGCCGACCCAGCATGATTCCCAGATATCTACACACCCACCGCCAACAAGGAATTCGGTGTGGGAACCTCCCTGCACCTCAATCAGATGGAGGTGCTTGCGATGCTGACGAATCAGCTCAAACACAATAGCCATCGGCCGACGCCAGATGGTGAACCCTGAAAAAGTTACGCGCGAGCCGTCCTTGATAATTTCGGCTGCATGCTGCAGGGTGGTACGTTTACCGGTACTCATGCCGACCTCCTTTAACTGAAAGTTCGTAAAATTTCCCTGGAGATAATGAGTCGCTGAACCTCACTGGTCCCCTCGTAAATGGTTGTGATCCTCGCATCGCGGGTAAACCGTTCAAGCGGATAATCCTGGGTATAGCCGTACCCGCCCAGCATCTGCAAGGCACTGTAGCATGCCCGGTTGGCCGACTCAGTGGCAAACAGCTTGGCCATGGAAGCCTCCTTGGCAAAACTCTTGCCGTTTTCCTTTCGCCAGGCAGCATTCATCAGGAGCAGACGTGAGGCTTCAAGCTCTGTGTAGCCATCGGCCATCATCCACTGCAGCGCCTGAAAACTGCTGATTTTCTGGCCGAACTGAACCCGCTCTGTTGCATATCTGGTGGCGTAATCCATGGCGGCCAGTCCCACACCAAGGGCAAGAGAGCCGATGCCGATACGACCGCCGGTCAATTCAGCCACGGCAATACGAAAGCCGTCGTTAAGCTTACCCATCATGGCGCTGGCAGGAATCCGGCAGTTATCAAAAATCAACTCATTGGTGGCAGACGCATGCTGCCCCATCTTCTTCTCTTCCTTGCCGATAATGAGCCCGGGGGTATCCCCTTCAACCAGGAAACAACTGATCCCCTTCCCCTTCGGGGCTTCTTTGTCTGTCACAGCCCAAACGACAAATACACCGGCGTAGGGAGCGCTGGTGATGAAAATTTTTGAGCCGTTCAGTACGTATTCATTGCCATCCCTGACCGCCTGGGTAGTCATACCGGAGGGATCGGAACCTGCCCCCGGTTCGGTGAGGGCAAAACCGCCGGCGGGATATTCTCCGGAGCAGATTTTAGTGATATACGCCATCTTCTGTTCTTCGTTACCGACCGCCTGGATCACCTCGCAGACCATGTTGCTGACAGAAAGGGTAACGGCGGTAGAAGCGCAGGCACGGGCGATTTCAGTTATGGCGAGACTGAAGGCTACGACCCCAGCTTCTGCCCCGCCGTACTGCCCCTTGACGTTCAGCCCCATAAAACCAAGCTCTGCCAGTTTTTTTAGATTTCCGAGTAAAGCCGTCCTGTCATCACTCTGGTCAAGCGCTGCAGCTACAGGTTCCAACTCCGCCTTGGCGAATGCACAGGCAGTCTCCTGAATCAACTTCTGCTCTTCGGTCAGATCAAGAAACATAAGCGCCCCCTATATATGAGCATTATTTCGCCAATTTCGCCGTCAGTGCCGGCACAAACTGCATAACATCAGCCACTACCAGGACGTCGGCGACTTCACCGATCGGGGCATCCTTGTCCTTGTTGATGGCAAGGATGAAATCGGACTTCTTCATGCCGGCCAGATGCTGAATTGCACCGGAGATGCCGCATGCCACATACAACTTCGGTGAAACGGTCTGACCGGTGGTACCGACCTGATGACTATGCTCCACCCAGCCGGCATCGACAACCGGGCGACTGGC
>CAYQMO010000232.1:0-6142 GCA_964418315.1 uncultured Geobacter sp.
GGGACAAGATCATGACAAAGACAGTGTCTGGTATCAGTCTTCGTACTAAATTGTTCATTGCATTTACAGCAATGGCTGTATTTCCTCTTCTATTCCTTAATTTCATGACCTTACAGACGACCGAACAAGCGCTGCTGAAGACAGTTTTTGAAAGGAACCGGAGTTTTGCCAACAACATCGCCGATGATATCGACCTGATGTTCGCGGAGAAAGTCCGGATGTTGAAAGTAGCTGTCAACAACACCGATATCCAGTCAATGAATGATGAACGACTTGTTCCGGCACTCAGCTCGCTTACCGCAAATCATCACGAACTGCTGATGGCCATTGTTCTTGTTCCCAATGGTGATCTTCTGGCACGCTCGGACGGCAAGAAAACCACCGCAAACTACAACGACCGGGAATACTTCCGTACCGCCATGAGTACAGGCAAAACCACCATTTCGGACGTGCTCCGCTCGAAGACCACAGGGAAACTGGATATCGGAATAGCCGAGCCGATCAAGAACCCGGATCAGTCGATTCGAGGTATGCTGGTCATAGGTGTCTCCCTGCATAAAATCAAAGAACGTATTGCCATGACCAGGATAGACTCATCAGGCTATGCCTATGTGGTAAATAAAAACGGTAAAGTCCTGATGCATCCCGACCAGAGTATGATCGATACATCGGCGGACTTTTTCGAAATCCCCCCTGTCAAAGCCGCTGTCAGCGGGCAGTCCGGATCTATGGAATATGATTTTAACGGCCGGAGGATGCTGGCCAGCTATGCCTACGTGCCGTCAACCGGGTGGGGTCTGGTTGTCCAGGAACCGTTAGACGAGGCAATGGCGACCTCGACCTCACTGCGAAATACCAACATCATTTTGATGGCGGCTACCATTCTGATAGCTGTTGCCATAGTATTCGTTTTATCAGGGCTCATCTTCAAACCAGTTGCGCAGCTTACAGAAGCTGTCGGAAAAGTGGCAGAGGGTGACCTTACAACACAAATCAGCTTTAGGTCGTCTGACGAAATAGGGAAACTTGCAACTGCTTTCAATAACTTAACGTCACAATTAAGCAGGGAAGAAGCCGCTCGGCACGCTGCTGAGAATACTTCGCGAGAAACAAGCGAGATGTTCTCGCTCTTCATGCGCCACTCTCCGGTGTATGTTTTCATTAAAGAGGTGGATAGAGCGGGAAGCCGTGTGCTGCAGGCTAGTGATAATTTTGAGGATATGGTCGGCATAGCCGGTTCAAAAATGATCGGTAAAACTATGGAGGAGCTTTTCCCTGCACAATTTGCCGCAAAAATCACCGCCGATGACCGTGCTGTTCTTGCAAAAGGGAGCGTGTTCAAAATCGATGAGGTGTTAAACGGGCGCAGTTACACCACCATCAAATTTCCGCTGGTACAGGGTGACAGGAGGTTGTTGGCCGGATATTCCATCGATATTACCGATCGCAAGCAGGCTGAAGAAGCTCTGCGCCAGAGCGAAGCCACCTTCAGAAAACTGTTTGAGGATTCCTCCGATGCCATCCTGCTGATCGACGGAACTGGTGTCTTCGTGGAATGCAACCAGGCTGCTCTTGATCTTATGAAGATGACGCGCGAGCAGTTTCTGCTCCTGCCACCTGCCCGGATCTCGCCTGAATTCCAGCCAACTGGAAGACGATCCGACGAGGCCGCTCTAGATATGATTGAGCGGGCCTACAGCAAGGGATTGCAGCGCTTCGACTGGACCTGTGTCAATTCTGAAGGTGGTGAGTTCATTGTCGAAGTGTCTCTCATGCCGGTCACCATAAAAGGGGAGGTCATGCTCCATACGACCTGGCGCGACATAACCGAGCGTTCACGAGCAGAACAGATACTGCAGCTTTCCGAAAAGAAATTCTCATCAATAGTCAATATGATGCCTGACATGGTCGGAATAACCCGGATTACAGACGGCTGTTTCATAGAGGTTAACAACGGTTTTGAACGGTGGAGCGGTTGGAAACGAGAAGAGGTTATCGGTAAATCATCCCTTGACCTTGGTGTATGGAATCATGAAACCAGGGCGAAAGCGGTTGCTATTTTTAAGGAACAGGGCCGCCTGGAAGAGTTCGAGTTCATTATGACCACAAAATCCGGGGAAGAGCGGAACGCCCTGATGTACCTGCTTCCAATCGAGGTGCAGGGCGAGAAGTGTTTCTTCTTTCTGGGGCGGGATGTGACAGAACTCAAGCGGGCTGTGGAAAATCGTATCGACCTCGAAAAGCAAATCCTCCACGCGCAGAAGCTGGAGAGCCTCGGAGTGCTGGCCGGCGGCATAGCCCACGACTTCAACAACCTGCTGACGGCGATTGTGGGCAATGCCGATCTGGCTCTGATGCGCCTCCATCCCGAATCGCCTGCAGTAGATAATATAAAACGTATTGAACAGGCTTCGGCAAGAGCCGCCGATCTGGCCAAACAGATGCTCGCCTATTCCGGCAAAGGAAAATTTGTCGTCGAGCATCTGGACACGAGCCGCCTTATAGAAGAGATGCTCCATTTGCTGGAAGTCTCCATTTCCAAAAAGGCGGTTCTCCGCTTCAACCTCACCCACCCGATCCCCTCTGTCGAAGCCGATGCCACCCAACTGCGCCAGATCATAATGAATCTGGTCATAAATGCTTCCGAGGCTATTGGCGACAAGAGCGGCGTGATAGCCATCACAACCGGCTGCATGGACTGCGACCGCAATTATCTGAAAGATGTCTGGCTGGATGAAAATCTGCAGGGGGGCCTGTATGTCTACCTTGAAGTTGCCGACAGCGGCTGCGGCATGGATAAAGAAACAATGGGCAAACTGTTCGACCCGTTTTTCACCACCAAATTTACCGGCAGAGGACTCGGTATGGCGGCAGTGCTCGGCATAGTACGTGGTCATAAAGGGGCCATCAAAGTCTACAGTGAACCTGGCAAGGGAACCTCATTCAAATTGCTATTTCCCGCCAGCGGTAAACCAGCCGAACTATTCAACGACATTGCACATCCAGACGACTGGAAAGGCTCAGGAAAAGTGCTGCTGGTCGATGATGAAGAAACCATCCGGGGCGTCGGCGGAGAAATGCTTAAGGAGTTGGGATTTACCGTTATCACCGCCGAGGACGGCAGAGAGGGCGTTGCAGCTTTTAAAGAGAACCCTGACATCGATTTCGTTATCCTCGATCTGACCATGCCGCACATGGATGGCGAGCAGTGCTTCCGGGAACTGCAGCAACTGAAGCCGGATGTAAAGGTTATCATGTCCAGCGGTTTCAGCGAGCAGGAGGTCTCCGAGAAATTCATCGGTAAGGGGCTGGCCGGATTTATTCAGAAGCCATACAGATTAAGTGTGCTGAAAGATGCGGTCAGGAATATTTGTTCTTAAAAACGATAACTTGTGGTACTCCTTTGCCTGACTGTCGAACGGGGGAGGTGTTGTAACATTATGGGCGATCAGATTGTTCGGGCGTTATGTCTCTCAGGTGGTATCAGGGTTCTGGCCTGTAGTGCCGGAGAACTGGCAGGTGAAATTTGCGAACTGCAGCAGGCGTCCGCGACAGCACGGATTACACTTTCCCGTGGATTGGCAGGGGGTGCCCTTATGGGCGCTCTTCTAAAGGACGGCCAGCGAACCGCGCTCAAATTTGAAGGGAATGGCCCGCTTCGCAAGATGATAATTGAAGCAGACAGTGATGGGGCGGTGCGCGGCTGTCTTGGTAACCCTGCTGCCGATCTTGAACCGGTGAACGGCAGATGGAATGTCGCCGGATTGATCGGCAAAGCCGGTTTTCTTACGGTTTCCAAGGATCTCGGTATGGGTGGCCAACCGTATCTGGGCGTTGTCCAACTGGTCAGCAGTGAGATCGGCGCGGATCTGGCCTATTATCTGACCGATTCGGAACAGACCCCTTCGGCGGTCGGTTTAGGAGCGACACTGACTGAAGACGGTCACATTGCAACCTGCGGAGGTTTTTTGATACAGGCGCTGCCAAAGGCAGACAGTGGAGAAATAGATGCGATCATGTCCCGGATAGCGGACCTGCCAGCGCTGTCCGAACTGCTTGAGGGGGGTGGCGCCGAGCGGGTTGTTCGAGAACTTTTTGGCGAGATACCGTATACCATTCTTGAGTCACACGACATTTTCTTCCGCTGCGGTTGCGGAATGGAAAAGATAGAGCGGGCGCTGTTGACCCTGGGGCGTGAGGAGCTTCAGGAGATGCGTATGAAGAGAGAGGGAGCTGAAGTGACGTGCGAATTCTGTCGTAAAACATATCGCCTCGGCATAGATGAGTTGGATAGCTTGATCGCTCTGACTTCACAACCATCAGGCATGTAGAGTGCCGACCGTATTATTGACAATTGCATATGAAGGTACCAACTATTCCGGCTGGCAGATTCAGCCAAACGGGCTGGCTGTCCAGAAAGTTGTCGAGGACGCTCTTGAAAAATTGCTCAACGAACGTGTGCAGGTTCGTTCGTCTGGGCGCACCGATGCTGGGGTTCACGCACTGGCTATGCCGGCTTCTTTTGCAACAAGCCGGAACCTCCCGTTACAGGCTTTTGTAGAAGGCACGAACCGTTTCCTCCCCGCTGAAATAGCCATCCAGAGTGCCCGGATTGTACCTGATGGCTTCAAGCCGATTACAATGGCTTACTCAAAAAGGTACCGCTATACAATTATCAATTCTTCTGTCCGCTCACCGCTCGACAGGCTCTACAGTTGGCAGGTGCGGGAGCCGCTTGATCTTGACTCAATGGAGGAAGCTGCGGGTCGTTTTGTCGGCGTCCATAATTTTGCCGCATTCCGTGCCTCAAATTGTGCTGCAAAGACTTCAATCAGAAGGATAGATTCCGTTCAGATAGCCCAGCAAGGTTTCAGAATTACTGTTGACGTTATTGGTGGTGGTTTCCTGAAAAACATGGTGCGCGTGATGGTAGGCACTCTTGTTGACATCGGCAAGGGGCGCTTTACTCCGATGGATATCGACCGGTTGCTGCAGGGGGGTGATAGAAAGGAGGCCGGATGTACCGCGCCTGCCTGCGGTTTATGCCTGATGGAGGTTGTTTATCCAGAAAAATTCATTTCTCTGCCAGCAGGCGGTCAATCCGAACCCATGTCTAACCGAGTACAGACATAAAGTGTACTAAACTGAAAAATTTATGACTGCTAAATCATTGGGGAGACGCTTGGTGGGATCGGTGCTATTCATACTGGCAGCCGTATACGCAATCATATTCCTGGCGGGCATCTTTCTTGCCGACTCGATGATGTTTGCACCCGGTCCATCATCGTACAGTGATGACCGTTCTATCATAAAGATTCCCATGGCAAACGGTTTGCTTATTTCAGCACAGCTTATTGAAAATCCGGCTTCGCGTTATACAATCCTCTTTAGTCACGGCAATGCCGAAGATATTGGTGATCTGTCGTGGTTTCTGAAAGAGTTCTACCGCCACGGATTTAGTGTTATAGCCTACGATTACAGCGGGTATGGCACAAGTAGTGGGAAACCGACAGAGCAGGCAGTATTTGATAATGCGGAAGCGGTCTATGATTATCTAACCACGAAACGAGGCATCGCTCCAGAGAGGATCATCGTCTGGGGACGTTCTATCGGCAGTGGGCCTAGCACATATCTAGCCGCTAAGCACAAGGTGGGAGGTCTTGTGATTGAAAGCGGCTTTACAAGCGCATTTCGGGTAATGACTCGCATCCGCCTGCTACCCTTTGACCGCTTTGATAACCTTCAGAATTTGGGGCATATTAAATGTCCGGTACTGGTTATTCATGGAAAACAGGACGAAATCATACCTTTCCGCCATGGCCTACAGCTCTATGAAGCTGCCAGGAAGCCGAAGGTTAATTTTTGGGTGGATCGCTCTGGACACAACGATTTACTCACAATTGCCGGTGAGGCATATTGGGAGACGGCAAGACGCTTCGAGCAGCTTGTAGAGAGCAGCAACAAGTGAGCGACACCTTTATCATGCAGGACTACTTCAATCTATACCCTTAATATGACTCCAATTAAGTGAGGAAAGTATGGCAGAGGAAGGCGAATGGACTCGAAAAAATGCCACGTTAAGTGATGTGACAGCCCAATCTGAATACGGGATAAGCAGAGAATTCATTATCAATGGCATAAA
>CAYQMO010000233.1:0-6049 GCA_964418315.1 uncultured Geobacter sp.
TAGTACATTCCGCCGCCGCCCATGCCACCCATGCCGCCCATGCCACCAGGCATTCCGCCGCCTGCTCCGCCGCCATCATCTTTTGGTTTCTCTGCAATCAGAGCTTCGGTCGTCAGCATCAGTCCGGCGATGGAAGCCGCATTCTGCAGCGCATAGCGAGCAACTTTGGTCGGATCGATTATGCCGGCTGCGATCATATCGACATACTCATCAGTTGCTGCGTCGTATCCAAAGGCATCCTTGCCGTTCTTGACCTTGTCAACTACGATCGAAGCATCGATCCCTGCGTTTTCTGCTATCTGACGGATCGGTGACTCAAGGGAAGCCTTGATCACGCTTACGCCGAACTGCTGCTCATTTACAAGCTTGAGACCATCCAGAACAGTCATGGCGCGGAGATATGCGACGCCGCCTCCAGGGACTATCCCTTCGTCTACTGCTGCGCGGGTTGCATGCAGTGCATCTTCAACGCGTGCTTTTTTCTCTTTCATTTCGACTTCAGTTGCAGCGCCAACCTTGATAACGGCTACGCCGCCGACCAGTTTAGCAAGGCGCTCCTGAAGTTTTTCCTTATCGTAATCGCTGGTTGACTCTTCAGCCTGAGCGCGGAGCATCTTGACTCGACCCTGAATATTCTCTTCCTTGCCATTGCCATCAATGATGGTGGTGTTATCTTTGTCGATAGTGATGCGTTTTGCCTGGCCGAGCATGTCAACCGTAGTCTGGTCAAGCTTTAAGCCAACTTCTTCAGAAATCACCTGTCCGCCAGTCAGCACTGCGATATCTTCCAGCATTGCTTTACGACGATCGCCGAAGCCGGGAGCTTTTACAGCACAAACGTTAAGAACGCCGCGCAGCTTGTTGACAACCAGAGTTGCCAGTGCTTCGCCATCGACATCTTCAGCGATGATCAAAAGTGGGCGACCTGATTTTGCACTAGCTTCCAGAACCGGAAGGAGATCCTTCATGCTGGAAATCTTCTTGTCGTGGATCAGGATCATGGCGTTTTCGACGGAACATTCCATACGCTCCGGATCGGTTACGAAGTAAGGGGAGAGGTAACCACGGTCGAACTGCATACCTTCAACAGTTTCAAGAGTTGTTTCCATCGCCTTTGCTTCTTCAACGGTGATGACGCCCTCTTTGCCGACTTTTTCCATTGCTTCCGCAATTATGTCGCCGATGGTCTTGTCGTTGTTGGCGGATATGGTGCCAACCTGAGCGATTTCCTTGTGATCCTTGATCGGCTTGGAGATGCTTTTCAATTCAGCAACGATTGCCTCAACAGCCTTGTCGATGCCGCGCTTGATTTCCATCGGGTTGTGACCCGCAGCAACCAGTTTTGAGCCCTGCTTGTAAATTGCCTGAGCCAGAACAGTCGCAGTAGTTGTGCCGTCGCCTGCTACGTCGGAAGTTTTTGAAGCGACTTCTTTCACCAGTTGTGCGCCCATGTTTTCAAACTTATCTTCAAGTTCAATCTCTTTGGCAACGGTTACGCCATCTTTTGTGATGAGCGGTGAACCGTAGGATTTGTCGATAATGACGTTGCGGCCTTTAGGACCCAGGGTTACTTTAACGGTATCGGCGAGGATGTTGACGCCTTTCAGGATAGCGTTTCGCCCTTCCTGGTCAAACTTGATAATCTTTGCTCCCATGTTGGTGTTCCTCCGTGTATTTTTTGTATTTTATTTTTATAATTTATTCTACAACAGCCAGAATGTCGTCTTCACGCATCATCAGATAATCTTCGCCATCAACTTTTACTTCTGTGCCGGCATATTTGCCGAACAGCACGATGTCGCCAACTTTAACATCCAGGGGCATAACCTTGCCGTCTTCAGTTTTCTTGCCTTTACCTACAGCTACGATTTCGCCGCGCTGCGGCTTCTCTTTGGCTGTTTCAGGGATGAAAAGTCCTCCGGCGGTTTTGGTCTCTTCTTCTACTCTCTTGACAATGATACGGTCCTGCAGTGGTCGTAAATTCATCTGTACTTCTCCTTTCTATCCTTGTGGGGTGTGGTGGTAAAATTATAATTAGCACTCGCGGCTGTCGAGTGCTAACGATCGGAATATAAACAGCCCAAATTCAAAAATCAAGGGGGAAGATCAAAAAAAGTTTCTCGATTGAAATTGTACTGCTTCGAATAGCTGCCGGGAATACCTATTCCCGTCTACATTTGGGAGGAAACCTTACCAGGCTGTAAGGAAAACGTCAGTTGTGTGATGCCGGTATCATGGTATGCTCACACAAAGAGGATGATATGCACATCTTAGTGGTTGAAGACGAGCACAAAATCGCCGACGCTCTCAGGAAAGGGCTGGAGGCTGAGGGGTATCAGGTAACGATCGCAGCAAGTGGCGAAGATGGCTATTTCTGTATGACTACCGGCGAATATGAGCTGATGATGCTCGATATAATGCTTCCGGGGCGTGACGGTATCGAGATTCTTCATGCCATACGAAGTAAAGGCATCACCACTCCTATTCTCTTGCTGACCGGTCGGGATACGATCGAGGATCGTGTCCTCGGCCTTGACAGCGGTGCCGATGATTATCTGATCAAACCATTTGCTTTTCCCGAACTGCTCGCCCGCATCCGCCTTTTGCTGCGACGTGGGAAGCAGGACACAGAGCATCTCCTTAAAATATCCGGCCTGGAAGTCGATCTGCTGGCTCATCGGGCAAGTCGATCCGGCCAACCGCTGGATCTGACCGCCAAGGAATTTGAACTGTTGACTTACCTGCTACGGAACTATGGCCATATTGTATCGCGAGAGATGCTGGCTCAAGATGTGTGGATGATACGCGAAAGATCCACACCGCTCGATAATGTTATTGATGTAAGTATTGCCCGGTTACGGCGCAAGGTTGATGGGCCGTTTGAAAACAAACTTATCAGGACGATACGTGGCGTCGGCTTTTGTCTGGGAGAGGTGGTCAATGGCTAACCGCCCAGGTGTCAGAGCCCGCTTTACACTGTGGTACGGTTGTGCACTGATTGTCACGGTACTGTTTGTATCCGGCGGGATTTATTTCTTCGTTCAACAAGCTTTGATGGGACAGGTTGAAAGCCATCTTCGTAAAGACGTCGCCACTATCAAAGAGTATCTGAAAAATGATCCAGGCAGCCTTGCCAAAGTTGCTGCCCACGGTCCAATTCTCCTTTTCAGGGTTAAGGATGATCTTCTGTCGGTTGTTATTTCAGAAGATTGGGACAGTGAAGGTCTTGAAATGACGATTCCCGCCAACATCAAAAGCGGTGATCTTTTATCCTTTCAAACCGCAAACGGCAATCATTATCGAGCTTTGAGCAGCTCAACCGAACAAGAGAAGCATACCTATCAGATAGTGGTAGCCCACGAAGAGGAGTCAGTCCATCAGTCATTGAACAGCTTGGCCGTAATTATCATGCTGATTCTGCCCCTGGCCATCGTAATTTCTCTGGCAATCGGTTACTTCATAGCAGGGCGTGTACTGGAGCCAATCAGAGTAATAACCAGTAAGGCCAGGGAAATTGGTGCAGAAAATCTCTCTGAACGTTTGCCGGTTGGTGATGGTGATGATGATGAGTTCAGTCGCCTGGCAGTTGTCTTCAACCAAACTTTCGCCCGCATTGAGGATTCCTTTACCCGCTTGCGTCGTTTTACTGCGGATGCCGCTCACGAATTACGCACCCCGCTGGCCGCTATCCGCAGTATTGGTGAGACGGCTCTACACGCCCCTGAAGATCAGGTCAACAGCCGTGAAGTCATCGGTAGTATTCTGGAGGAGAGCGACCGTTTGCGTCACTTGGTGGATGCCCTGCTTATGTTGTCTCGGGCCGATTCGGCAGATATCAGGCTTCAACTGGAAACGGTAGATCTCTCCGATATTACCCTGGAAACAGTCGATTTGCTGAACGTACTGGCGGAAGAGAAGCGTCAAACCATCATGGTAACTTCCTGTGGAAAGGCGATGGTTCAGATTGACCCTACAACGGTTCGCCAGGCACTGACTAATATACTGGATAATGCCATTAAGTATGCGCCCGCTGAAAGCACCATATACGTAACAGTAGGAACAAGGTCTGCACATGAGGTATTTGTGGAAATAAAGGATTGTGGTTGCGGGATTCCTGATGGGGAAATCGAGCTAATATTCGACCGTTTTTATCGCGTGGACAAAGGAAGATCCAGGGAGTATGGCGGTGCCGGATTGGGGTTGTCGATTTCCAAATGGGCAGTGGAGAATAATAGGGGGTGGATCGAGGTGGAAAGTACGATCAACCAGGGGAGTCTGTTCCGTGTTGTATTCCCTGGGTAACTGGCATCTGTTACATATTTTAGAGAGGAGGTGAAAAGGGAACCCATCGTATTTTGTGCATGAATGCTGCAAAACTAGTCACATCACTTCATTAAAACAAACAAGGGGGAAAACAACATGCGTAGAAAGTTTACAGTATTGGTAGCAGCGGCATTTATGGCATTTGCCGCTACAGCGGGGGCGGAGTATCCATCAGCAAAGCAGTTGGAAATTGCAAAGACAGCCAAGTATGTTGGAGGAGATGCTTGTAAAAGTTGCCACGCCGATGTGCATGGCAAATGGAGCACAAGCTGGCACAGCTTAAAAACCGAGTGGGGACCTGCTCATCCTGAGAAATATCGCAAGGACAAGGTTTACTCTTGGGTTGTTCGGGATTGGGACAAGTTGGAAACATACATGATTCTTGACCAGAAGGATAAGAATACAAACTATGTTGCAGTAGACAAGGTCGCTTTGAAGGATATTGATTTTATTGTTGGCGGACAGCGCAAGCAGCGCTATGCAGCGTATTACGACGGAGGTCCGCGCAAGGCATGGTACTCCACGACAAAAGACGGCGGCATATCCTGGTCAATCGACAAGTCTCAGGTAGTTGATTACCAGGGTAACAAGGAACGAGCCGGCTACAAGTTCCTGTTTATCGAGGTAAACCCGCAGGATGGTAAGATGAACAAAAACAATTACGGTGAATATTATTCATGGCAGGAACGCTGCATAGCCTGTCACAGCACAGGCTTTGACAACAAAGCCTGGGATAAGGCAAAAGCCGATTTCAAAGAAGGAAAACGGAAGGATTTGAAAGATATTTTTGTAGCAGACATCCGTGTGAGTTGCGAATCATGTCATGGTCCTGCTGCGGCACATATTAAGAATCCAGAGAAGGAAAACATCATACACCCTTCCAAAATCACCAATACTGAAGCTAGAAAGATGGTTTGCGAGCAGTGCCACACCCGCACAACCAAAAATCTTCATGCAAAAGGCGCAAATGACCTTCGCGGCTACCGTCTTGGCGATAAATACGAAGACTTTGCAGAATACGTACGTCCGAACTGGGGCAAAGGGAACCGCGCCACATCAATAGATGGAAAGGGAAGGCGTGATCACCAGCAGGATATGGATATGCGGCTTTCAAGCACAATTAAAGGAAATCACAGTGTTCATACTTCAATGGCCTGTTTCGATTGCCACGACGCCCACAACATTGGCAACAATAAAGCAAATCCACGCTTAAAGAAATCAAAGATAGAAACATGCGCAGCATGTCATAAAGATAAGGCTGAAGCGGTATTGAAGACGCTGGACGGCACAAAAGGGTGGCCAAAATACTCTTATGGAAGCTGGAATAACGAAGGTGGCCGCACAGCCAACAAACAACACATTTTTAATGTAGATTCAGAGGGGCGCTCCTACGGTCTTTCACCAGCTCAATATCATTGGGCTCTGAAGAAAGATGGAGACGCTAAAAAAGAGGCAGACTGGCAGGCTATCTGGCCTTGGGAAAAAGTAGCTTTTGAGAAAAAAGGGATGAAGGTTGTGGTTGGCGCAAAACCTTGGGAAATGTGATAAAAATTTTGAGATGATACTGAAACTGAGCGGCGCTACCTGATGAGAGCGCCGCTTTTTAAATTTATGGTTTTCATTCCATTTTGCTTTCGAGATGACATTTATATAGACCCTAAAGGTTTGTTAGTGTCACCATTTCATTGACATAGCTGTCATCCTGAGCGATAGCGAAGGATCTGCT
>CAYQMO010000234.1:0-6021 GCA_964418315.1 uncultured Geobacter sp.
TGCCCAAAACTTAGTTGGAATACCTTCAGATGTCTTCTGGCAGTACTCGTTATAGGCAACCTGCACCGTGAATGGTTTGGGGCTGTCCTTACGCCAGACCGAGCATTCTGCGACAAGTTGCTGTTTCAGCTTCCACTGACCGCCTTCCAGCACCGGAGTTTCACGAATGTTAGCCACCGTCTCGATTCCGGCGAACTGGTTTGTACGGTGCGCAATGGAGAGGAAGCCGTCACGCCCGACCATCGGCTCCACTTTGTTGACCCACTTGTCGTGGACCCTCTGATGACGGTTGACGAAAAATATCTCTTTGGTGATCGGGCTCAGACACAACTCCCGTGCTACCGAAAAGCAGTAGGCCTGTTCCGCTTTGCTGGCTCCCCGTGGGAAGAACTGTGACTCAATGACTGCCATTTGTTCCTTATCGAAGTCGATTTTTGCCAATGCTGTACTCATAAGATTCTCCTTTCGTAGTTAATGCTTCTGATTAGGGTTAGACTGCTTGCTGATAGTTCATGTTCAACTGTTTCTGGTTCCTCACCTCCTCCTCCATTAAATGGATGCTGCCCGAGCCAAAGCAATGAGAGTACGGGCCGTTCTACTCATGGAGCTACCCGTTTCAGCCGATTGGTATCTACGTCAATTGTGTAGTCGTTGGTTTCAAGGATTGCCCAGAGACGCCGCACGACGTAATGCAGGTCTTGAGCGTCGGATAAACCGATTTCATACTCGACAATGGTACCGGTAATGACTTCCAGACTTCTGATCGCTCCCGCAACAGCCTGAAGAACTTTGCGGTCGATATGCCCTTCCGGTGAATGTTTCAAACTCATGGTGGTTACTCCTTCGTATAATCAGGTAGTTAAGTACTGAACCCTTTTAAGCGCACGAATCCCGCAGCTGCAGATATGTAGCTTGATAAATGTTGAATACGCTGCGTAAGTGATGAATGTCAGGCTGTGGGAAAAACTACTGATTCCTGATGAGGGATACGATACTGCGGTCTGTTGCTACCTTCTGAAGGTTTAGCTGTGAATCCTGTTCAGCAGCAGGCATTCTCTGTTGACAATGTTGCCGAATACATATTTGCTGTCATGTGGGTGCCCTGCCTGTTCAATCTCCTTTTCCAACCAGTCGCTACGAACACGTAGATTCGGTGCATGAATAAATTCAGGCTCGATGAATTGAACCGCATCACAGGTGATAAACCTTTTGGTGCGCGGGTGCGGCTCATAAAAGTACAGCCAGTCCTTTTCGTACTGAAGACCCAGTAGACAGTGCCGTTCGTACCGACTACTATGTACGCAGACCAATACAGCGCCTCCACGATCAAGGCACTTGATGATTTCACTGGTAGGCCTCAGATGCACCTGGTTGCCATAGATATAAGAGGATTCAACAGCAAACTTATCAAAATGTTTCTCACGGTAGCAACTTAGCCAATGCCCCATATCCATAATAGCCCGGCTGGTCGTACCGCGTGCGGCCTGGTGATCGAGACTGTCCCTATAGACTCGACGTATGACATACGGTGGGAGTTGCCCTCTCCTGAACAGGTAGCACAACGCATTGATTAGCGAGGTCGGCACGCAGTCATATCCTGTTGCTTGTTGCCTAAATGGTACTTTCATTTAACTCCCCTTTCCTAGAATGTGAGACTCTACATGTGATGCATGTGATACACCTTGCTGGGCTGATGACTATCACCTCCTTTTTTTGGTTGTTACACACACGGACGATCACTTAGCCCGGAGACACATAAACACGCAATGCCAGGACGCAACACACCACACACGCAGATAAACCGGTACATAACGCGAACTTCGAGGTCTCAGGTTACCGGTATAGGAAACTCTCTCGATGATTCACGTAACTTCCTGTAGTGTACTTTCTGTGAAGTCCTGACCAAAGGAGTTGCACGGGAATGATTTGTGGTGAGTCTGTGTGAGTTTAAAGCGGAAATACGAAGTATTGCTGTGTGCATCCGTGATGTGCTGCGAGTGCTATGTGTGTGTGGATGAATGGTTTGCTTGTTTCTGATTCAGTTTGTCGGTGTCATGACTTGTGGTGTTCACATGTTGCGCCATTATAGCAAATATATCACTAAAATCACCTGAAATCAAGCATTTATATCATATTTATTGCATTTTTTCTTTAAATATTGAGTAAATCTGCGATACATGGTGGGAAGGCTAAGAAAAGTCTCTTTTGGACGGTATGTGGTGGGTTGGACGGATGTTTCGTGATAATCAGCGGTTATTGCGACTCATCTGCAACTCCTTCAGCTTGTCGTTCCAGTATTCGGTATATGCCACATAGCCCTTTTCGGTAGTCAGGAACTGAATGTGCTGCTCATGGCTGATCCGGTATGCCGGTATCGTTTCCATTCGCAATCTTCTGGCTTTTTCCATCCGATGGTTGCCATCAATCACGTTATAACGACCTGGCGAAATTTCTGCCACGATGACCGGTTTGGTCACGTCAACTTTTAGAACATGGTCTTCCTTAACCTTTGACGAACCTCTGCTGAAATCCTTGACCATCACATCTTCACAAGGAATGTTATTGCGCTGAATGTACTCCGCCATTTTAGTAATATTGAAGACGAAGATGCCGTTCGGATACAATTCGTCTTCATCATCAATCGGGCATGGCGTGAAGTGATGATTTATTTTCAGTTTTCTGTTCACAATCAATCAACCTTCCCTAAGGAGTGTTCCGCCGATTTGATTCTACTGCACATCAACATTCCTGATCCCATCAGGCCTCCACGCTGGGCTGATAACATGGGAACCCTTCTCTTCCACAGACAACAAGCTGCCAAATGTTACTTTGAACTCCCCATAGCGGTCATTCACGGTGTCCATTGCCTTGATGGCGTCGGATTTCTTCTGAACCTCCCGAAACAATGATAACTGCTCGGCAGCATATTTCAAATTCGTCAGCCGAACGCCAAGTTGACGGATCGGTTGGGGTAATTCAAGGGTATCAAGTATGGACACGGCAGTTTTGTAAATGTCTTCCGATAAGTTGATATAGCTTCCAATTGTGGTCTGCTTGCCAACCCCAGAATAGAAGTCGGCGAACCTGATATGCAGATGAATCGTTTTCCCGCTGACTTCATATCTTCTGGCACGCCGACCGACCATCTCTGACAGTTGTAAAAGGTGTTTCAAAATGTCTTCGCGGCGTTCAATGTCATTCCGAAGGGTCATTGAGTGCCCGACAGATTTTACATCATCGGATTCTTCTAACGGTATAACTGGCGAATGGTCGATACCTTGTCCCATGGCCTTGTAAACCTTTCCCAAGACGCCGAACTTGCGCGTCAACCTGGATTCGTCGCATCGACCTAATTCTCCGCACGTATATACGACAGCTATGCGGATTGGTAGACCAGACATCATTAGTCGAAAAATCTGACGGTTTTGATGAGCCGACCAGCGATTACGGTTTCAGTCTCACCGTCACGCACAATAATCGACGACATAGTGATGTTTTCAGGCTGTAGCCGGATATGGTCATGTTCACGGTAGAAACGTTTCAGGGTTGCCTCACCGTCTATCAAGGCAACAACAATTTCACCATTTTCGGCGGTCTGTTGTGGACGGATAATCGCGTAATCACCGTCGTAGATACCGGCCTCAATCATACTACTGCCCTTGACCTTGAGGATAAAGTTGCCACGCCCCTTGAGCCAGTTGGCGTCAATTTGGCAGAATCCAAGAATATCTTCAGTGGCAAGTTCCGGCATACCGGCCCGAACGGTGCCGACTATCGGGACAGCAACGGAACCAGTTCTTCCGACAAGTGCAATCCCTCTGGAGCCATCCCGACGGTTGACATAACCCTTACGCTCCAGGGCTTCAAGGTGCCTCATCGCGGAAACAGTTCCGGCAGTTCCAATATGTTCAGAAATTTCCCGGAGTGTTGGTGGACATTCGTGTTGGTTGATATATGCGGAAATATAGTCCAGCACTTGCTGTTGCCGGTCTGTGGGCGGTTCCATAGACACCTCGTATCATTTGATATAGTATATCAGACGATAGCTAACGAGGGATAATTCGTCAAGAAGAAAAATCAGACTTTTGCAATGCAGGCGGGACTATCGAAGCGGGGATTGTTTACTAATTTTGGGACTTCAAAATATTCAATCTGGTCGTCAGAATAAGGTGAATAGAGGTGTTCCAGATGATGTGTGTCTTGAAGGCTTCTGTCCAACCACATCGAGTAATTATCAGGATGTAGAATTACTGGCATCCGTTCATGCAGTGCTTCAAGATTTTTATTTGCCTTTGTTGTCAAAATTGAAAAAGTCTCCAGAACCGCACCTGCCGGATCAGACCAATGTTCCCATATCCCCGCCAGTGGCATAATCTGATTATTTACAAGGTGGATGTAATGCGGGATTTTTTCAGTTCCGGTATGCGTCCATTCGTAAAAACCTGACACGGGGATGATGCAGCGGTTCTTCTTGATTGCGTGACGGAATGAAGGTTTTTCGGCGACAGTTTCCGACCTGGCATTTATCAGTGAAGCTCCCTTTGACGGATCAGTTGACCATGACGGCACCAGTCCCCATTTCAACTGGTCATAGTGATTGGTTGAATCGTCTGCTTGGCGAATTACACCGACATTTTGGGTGGGAGCGACATTGTATCGAGGTTCTAGTTGCGGGCGCTCAATAAGGTCGAAAATAGCCTTCAATTCATCTGCTGGTATGACTGTAATGAATCGACCGCACATGTTCAGACAAACTCATATGCTGATTTATGAACTGTGTATGACAAACCGTTATCGAAACATCGAACAATCGATTTTGGAGTTAATACATTTACCTTATCAAAGCTTGATACTGGAACGGCATCAATATAGCCAGACAATGACCATTCAAGTAGTTTATTTTCAAGTTTCAGGAAGCACTTGCCATCCTTTTCCATCATTGTACCATTTGGCAATTTAACCGGGTCAGCTTCGTATGTAACCTTTTTGCCAGTTACATCAATCCGTTCACCTGACAATTTCTCGTCGATTTCACGGATATAGTCATTCTTCAACTGATAATGTTCGGAATTGGCTTTTTTCCATATCGTTATGAACTTCTTGAACTCATGCAACTGACAAGCACTGCATGGCCTACTTCCGCTCGCATAAGCAGTTGCCTCATCAAGATAGAAAAGTTCTGTATAATACTTCCCCATCAACTCTCGCTGAATATTATTGCCTGCATTGTCAGTCGCAGTAAGAGTACAAGTTTTCCAATCTATTCTTGATGTATATTGAACGTTTAATTTTCTGTCTTTTGAATGCAGTTTTGTAGTACCACGATTCCCCATCGTGTTGCATCGTGCCGTTGACGCAACGATTTCTCCCGTCGGTAGCACTCGATTCTGAAGTGGCATAACAATTCCAGTAAGTTTAAGCGCCTTGACAAGCTCATGGCGCATTACAAAATGAAATAGTTCTGATTCATCAGTACCAGCAGTCGATAGGGTAGTCCAGTACATCGGCTTGCCGTCTGGGTATTTTTGAGGGGAGTACCCAAGCTTATCAGCAATTTTATGAGCCAGCTTCCCATACTGAAGGTTGGCCGCTGAATAGTCTATATAACCGGCAGCCTCTGCCAGCCCTGCCGCAGTAATCGACGAACCACAAGCTCGACAATGGGCAGTTAGCATTTTTATGTGCGCTTCAGTTAGACCGTCTTCAGCAACAAGCAAATTTATTGCATCCACATACTGTTGAACGGAAATCAATACAGGCATCCAGTTCATTGTACTCGCTCTACGCTGTCTGCTTTTGTCATAATAACGTCCTTAATGTTTAATGTAGGCGTTTAAACTTATGGTTATCGGTTTGCCGTCTAATTCCGCAGTAGTCAGGGCATTTCCTCTCGTACTGGCGACCAAAAGAGTTTTACCGGATGTCGATGGTGTCGGCTGTACAATCTATTTATCCGAATCAATAGCTGTAACGTCCTTACCTCTGCCATGAAGACCAAACCAGTTTGTCCTGCGTACCTCC
>CAYQMO010000235.1:0-5979 GCA_964418315.1 uncultured Geobacter sp.
ACCGACTTTCTGCAACATATCAGCCTGAGAGCAATTAATCAGCGCATTATGCGTTAAATAGGTGACAAACATGGAATTCGGACTTCTAGAAGATATTGTGCTTCTGCTCGGCTTGGCTCTGTTTACCCTGCTTTTATTCCGCCAGTTCAGAGTTCCCTCAATTATCGGCTTTCTGGTTACCGGCATTATTGCCGGTCCGCATGCCCTCGGTCTCGTGAAAAATATTCATGAAGTTGAGCAGATGGCTGAAATTGGTGTTGTCCTGCTACTCTTCACAATCGGCATTGAATTCTCTCTTAAAGAGTTGCTCAGAATCCGCCATCTGGTGCTTTGGGGCGGGGGTTTACAAGTCGCGCTTACCATTGCTTTTGTCGCTTTAGTGTCTCTGCTGGCCGGATTTACACAGGCTCAGTCAGTCTTTTTCGGCTTCCTGGTGTCTCTCTCAAGCACCGCCATACTGATGAAACTCCTTATGGATGCCGGTGAGATGGATACACCTCACGGGAAGGCAGCGCTGGGGATACTGATCTTTCAGGATCTGTGCGTTGTCCCGATGATGCTTTTTGTACCGTTCCTCGGCGGATCAGGTAATGGCATTGTTGATGTGGTTCTGGTCTCTGCTAAAGCGCTCGTGGTGGTGGTGGTTGCCCACTTCGGTTCGCGTTTTGCCGTGCCGTGGATATTCAGTCAGGTTGTCCGCACCAGAAGCAGAGAGCTTTTCATACTTACCATCATCTTCATCGGTTTCGGTACTGCCTGGCTCACTGCCCAGGCCGGATTGTCCCTGGCGCTGGGTGCATTCATCGCCGGCCTTGCCATATCCGAATCGGAATATAGTCATCAGGTCATGGGTGATATCATTCCGTTCAGGGATGCATTTATCAGCCTTTTTTTTATTTCCGTCGGGATGCTGCTCAACCCCGCCTTTGTTCTCTCCAATCCTCTTGTTATTCTCGCCGTAGTGGCGATAATCATTGTCGTAAAATTCCTGGTTGTGACAGGGGCAATTCTGGTATTGAAGTTTCCAGCGAGGGTAGCTCTGACCAGCGGGCTTATCCTGGCGCAGGTTGGCGAGTTTGCTTTCGTCCTCTCACATTCCGGTATGAAATTTGGACTTTTGTCAGCAGCAACCTATCAGATATTTCTTGCATCATCAGTTGCCACCATGGCTTTGACGCCGCTTTATCTGAAGTTCGCTCTTCCATTTGCCGAGAAGGCCGCTTCAATCCTTTCCCGACTGCTTCCAGCGTTTCTTTTTAAAGGTGCCAGAACCACCGGAGTGAGCTCTGCACGCTTTCCGATGGAAGGCCATGTCATCATTGTCGGATACGGAGTAAACGGAAAAAATGTGTCTAAGGTCCTTACAGGTAACGGGATACCCTACATTGCTATCGAGGCGAATCATCTGACCGTGCGCAATGAAAGAAAGAAGGGGGTGAAAATAATCTTCGGAGATGCTTCTCGTCCGGAAATTCTGGATCATGCCCATATCAGCGAAGCGCGCATCATGGTTGTAGCAATTTCGGATGCAGCAGCTTTGCGGCGTATCGTTTCTCAAGCTCGCAGCATGAGCAGTACAATCCATATTATCGTGCGAACACGCTATATTATTGAAATGGAGCCACTATACACTCTTGGTGCAAACGAAGTGATACCGGAGGAGTTTGAGACATCTATAGAGATTTTTTCACGGGTGCTACGCAACTATCTGGTTCCGCATGACCAGATAGAGCAGAGCATAGGAGCAATTCGCAAGGATTCGTACCAGATGTTCCGCTCCATGAGTAAACGCAATATTAATGCAGTCGGAATTTCGAGTTACCTGGTCGGTGTCGAACTAATGACGTGCCGGGTTCAACCAGGCTCACTTGCAGAGGGCTCCGTTCTTCGTGATGGTCTGGTCAGAGGAAAGTCAGGCGCTACAATACTGGCGATTAAGCGAGGTGATGAAGTAGTCCCGAATCCTGATCCGATATGGGAACTCCAAACCGATGATATTGTCGTACTGTTGGGAAATCCCCAGCAGCTTTCTGTTGCGCCAACTCTGTTTGATAATTTCATAAAAGATCATAAATGAAACCCATTGTTATCGGTTATCCCAACAGGGCGAATGTCATTCGCCCCTACAAAGTTTTTTATAGGTTTAATGGACGGTTTCTGCATATGAAGCTCTTACCTCAAGTATTTCAGGCAGTACGGTGACAAATTTGGACACCAGTTGCGGATCAAAATGGCTTCCTGCCTCCTTTTGCAGGTCTGCGATGGCCTCATCAACTGACCAGGCTTGTTTATACGGGCGTGCGGTTGTCAATGCATCAAACACATCGGCAATCGCCACGATTCGAGCCGCAAGCGGTATGGCCTCTCCGGAAAGCCCCAGCGGATAGCCGCTGCCATCCCATTTTTCATGATGAGCCAGCGCCACAATATGTGCCATCCGCAATATGGACGACGCATTATCACCGATAATCTCTGCCCCGAACTCCGGATGTCTACGCATCACAGCCCACTCTTCATCATTCAGTGATCCCGGTTTTGACAGAATATGGTCGGCAATACCTATTTTCCCCACATCATGCATCGGCGCAGCATTCAGTAACAGTTCAGCCTGTTCCTCATCGAGACCGGCTGCACGTGCCAGTATTTTTGAGTAGAGACTCATGCGAATGACATGCATTCCAGTTTCATTATCTTTGTATTCAGCCGCTCGCCCCAAACGGCGGATTATCTCCATCCTGGTATCATTAAGCTCTTTGGTGCGCTGTTGTACCGTATCTTCCAACTGCAACGCCTGATCGTAAAGCGCCAGATGGGTTCGGACACGGGCATGCACGATCGCCGGACTCACCGGCTTGGTCATATAATCGACAGCCCCTAGTGCGAAACCCTTTGATTCATCTTCGACCTCACCCATAGCCGTTACAAAAATAACAGGAATACGTCGGGTCAACGGATTAGCTTTAAGTTGCTCACAAACGTCATAACCGCTCAACCCCGGCATCATAATATCCAGCAGAATCAGATCGGGCGGATTGGACGAATTGGCAATCTTCAGCGCCCTGTTACCTTCCAGTGCAACCTTCACCTTGTAATCGGCTTCCAGCAACCCCCTCAATACATCGATATTTTCCGGGGTATCATCGACAATGAGGATTGTTTTTTTATCGGTTACATCTGACATCATTATGCTCCTTTCTGCTGCTCTTTCATCATCTGGTCAAACAGGTTAACCGCCTCTTCAAAGGCATATTGATCGACCAGCTTACCGATCCGCTTCAGATGAAGCGCTTTATATGCATCAGGCATCTGCTGATTAATCTGTTCCAGCAGGTGGATCGCTTCAGCATCATCATCCCGTAATAAAGCACCCAGTTTTTCCAACAGAGGAGATAGAAGCGACATATCAATCGCTACGCTTGGGGCGGCAATAGCTTCTGACACGCCTCGCTCCTCAGGGAGCAGATTTAGTGATTCTATTACGGCAGACAATGATCTGCGTACAACTTCGAGTGGTTCCTCAATATCACTATCTTCTGCAATGGCTGCCTCCAGATAGCCCGCTGCGTTAAACAGGGAGGTTGCGCCAATATTACCGGCCACCCCTTTCAAGGAATGTGCATCACGTCGAGCAGTCACTGAATCACCATTGTTCAGCGCTGATAAAATACGTTCCACCGCATCTGCCTGGCTCTCCCTGAATTTATTTAATATTTTCAGAAATAGTGACTGATTGCCAGCCACTCGTCTCAGCCCATCTGCGATATCAATACCTGGCAGAACCGGCAATGAACCATTAACAGGGATAGCTGCCGGCGCCGTAACAGCCTTGGCCGCTTCCGGCTCAGACGCTTTCACCCAGCGCGCCAATGTCTCAAAAAGTTCAAATGGATTTATAGGCTTGGCCACATGATCCTGCATGCCTGCCACCAGACAAAGATCCCGGTCACCGCTCATTGCGTTGGCCGTCATCGCGATAATCGGCAGATCTTTCCATTCATCCATCCTGCGAATGACCCGTGTTGCCTCCAGGCCATCCATCACCGGCATCTGCAGATCCATCAATACGCCATCAAACCGTATCTGCTGCACCAGATCTACCGCCTCCTTGCCGTTATTGGCAATCGTGACATGAAGTCCACCCTGCTGCAGCAGCTCCATCGCCACCTGTTGATTAATCTCATTATCTTCGACCAGCAGCAGATGCGCTCCACTCAAACGCGGATCCACAACAGGCAGATCACCTGACCCGGAACTACTTTTAACTGCCACGTTTTTACCGCAAATCGCCTGCATAATGGCGTTAAACAGAGTCGATTCATTGACCGGCTTCACCAGATGGCCGGCAATACCCAGCCTCATCTCTTCTTCCATTAATGTTTCATGGCCATATGCAGAGACGATGATAATGGCCGGTACGGTCTTTAGTGTCGGGTGATTCAATATACGGTGACTTGCCTCCAGACCGTCCGTCTCCGGCATCTTCCAATCCATTAATACCAGCCCGTAGGGTGACTCTGCCTCTGCTTCTTCCAGTTCCAGAAGCGCTTTTTCACCGGATGATACCGCAACCCCCTCGAAACCCAGGGTATCCAGCTCTCTCAGCAGAATCTCACGCGAAGTCGGGTGATCATCGACCACCAGCACCTTCAGGTGATTGATCGCTTCCGGCACAACACTCCGCTTGGTAAATATCAGCTTACTTAACCCAAATCTGGCAGTGAAATAGAAAGCACTCCCCTCTCCTGGTGCCGAATCGACACCTATCTTGCCATGCATCAACTCCACAAGCTGTTTTGAAATCGCCAAACCGAGCCCTGTGCCACCATATTTACGAGTGGTTGAACTGTCGGTCTGGCTGAAAGAGTGAAACAGCTTACTCTGCTGCTCTCTGCTCATACCGATACCGGTATCGCGTACCGTAAAGCGGAGAATGACCGCATCACTTTCTTGCTGTACGGCTTCTATATGCAGAGTGATTTCACCCTCTTCGGTGAATTTAACCGCATTATTGACCAGATTCAGCAGTATCTGGCCAATGCGGAGCGGATCGCCTATCAGGTTTGTCGGCAGATCCGGCAGATAATCAAACAGGAACTCCAACCCCTTTTCACCGGCTTTTACACCGGCGATATGCGACAAGTTATCCAGCACCTGAAGCAGGTCAAAATCAACCGCCTCCATCTCCATTTTACCGGCTTCTATTTTAGAAAAATCGAGAATATCATTAATAATACCGAGGAGGTTATTGGCTGCCTGATTGGTTTTACTTAGATAATCACGCTGTTTTGTGGTCAGTTCAGTTCTTAAAGCCAGATGGGTCAGGCCGATAATTGCATTCATCGGTGTACGTATCTCGTGACTCATATTGGCAAGAAAATCAGACTTTGTCCGTGTTGCCTCTTCTGCAATATCCTTGGCTTGCTCCAGTTCCTGCTGCATATTTTTCATATCAGTAATATCAAACAGTGTGCCATCAATAAAACCGGGATGCCCCTCTTCGTAAACCGGTTGTCCCTTGTCCAGAATCCAGTGGATACGCTGCTCTCTGTCAATTACCCTGAATTCTCGCGAATAGGGTTTCCCCTCCTCTATCCGCAGCCGGGTATCTTCAACCAGGCTCTGACGGTCGTCAGGATGCAGTATACGTCCGAAGCAGTGCTCACCATCCTTCATAAAATCATCCACAGCATAACCGCTTAGTTTTTCAATCTCCTGACTGATAAAGAGCATCACCCATGGCTCCTTGGGGAGCGAGCGATAGACCACACCAGGTATGTTTCCGACCAGAGTACGGAACTGCTCCTCACTTTTGCCCAACTGAAGGGAGTATTGATAGATGCTGGCAATCAGCGGTTTCACCATCCGGCCATTTAACAGCGAACCTAACACTATGAAAATAACTGCTATCAGGGCCGAGTAGAAGGTGGACAGCCGTATCTGATAAATAATGTCAGATCGGTCCATTTTGGCTACCAGACC
>CAYQMO010000236.1:0-5914 GCA_964418315.1 uncultured Geobacter sp.
CAGAGTTACCAATTCGTAAAGCCGCCGCCAAGGTGCTTCTGTTGCTTCAGTCTCTCGATATGCTTCAGTTGTGGAATCACCCCGGTCTTAATTTTGAAAAACTGCAGGGGATGATTGAACCCACCACCAGCCAGCAGCTCTATTCCATCCGCATAACCGGCAGCGCCCGCGCCATAACCTGCCTACTTTCCGGCCCTGTGATTGTCCTTGTCAGCCTTCATACCCAGCATGATAAGGCGTATAGAGGGTAGTATTACTTCTTGCATCTACCCAAACAGCCTGATTTCACCAAAACGCTTCTGCATCTCCGCGAGACCTGCTTCCGCCCGCTTCTTCCATCCTGAACCACGCGATATGAGCGCTGACCATGCTGGTGCAATTTCCCTCGGATATTCCTCCACCATGAAACTTAATATCTGAAAAGCCTGCCACAGATCCTTATGACGTTTGGCACCGGCTGTCACATCCCGTTCTTCTGAAACAATCAATTTGTGCAGTGCATAACGAATCGGCTGTGGAATCAATACCGCTGATGCACCACCGTTCAGAACTGCGCCGCGTATCGGTTCTTCAATAAGGTATCCGAGATACTTAAGCGGTTGAGCAGCCGCATTAAGCCTTTTGATAAAAACAGGCGCGTCATCTTCCTTGATGCGCGGTGTTAAAAGATCAACGCGGAGTGGATTATTTCTGATGGAAAATGATGTTGACGGGTGTTTATGATTGAGCATTGGAATTGGAAAAAAGCCCATTTCCAGGCTTTGCAGCGTTTTGGGAATATCAACAGAAATATCCGGGACAGCAACACTTACATTCTGCTCTATTGCAATATCAACATCCCGGGTTGACAAAGTCGTTGAATCCCATACAACGCCAAGAAGATTGCCGATACATGCAAAAGCCTGTGTTCCTACAAGAACGCCGCCTACATTAAAAACAGCACTGTCAGCAAGCTCCTTTATTACCCTGGCAGCAGCATTATCAACCAATGCAACCTTCCCTGCCTTCAACTGAGCGCACAACTCGCGGATTCCAATTGGATCAGTGGAGTTTTCTTTTTTCCCCTCCAGATGATCCAAAGCCACTTTTTCGAGTCCGGGTGACTTTCTTCCAAGACAAAAACTGCGACGTCGCCCGCCAGCGTTATAATGAATAAAATACAGATAATCCAAGCTGTTGATGGATTTTGTGGTAAATGTTCCATCAAGATTGGCTATTGAGCGCTGCGCTTCTTGCACGTTCAGACGCTCCATAAGTTCCGCATGTAACGTTTGAGTTTCAATAGATAATCGGCAATACACGATTTAAGACCTCCGGATTTTTAACCACTGTTTATATTTATTCAGTGGTTAAATTATTGGTGACCGGTTTTATACTATGATTTCTCAAATCGCAGTATAAAAATTACATCAAAAGGCGACCCGCATCTCAGTCCTGCCCACCATTACAATATCGCCACTTTTCAGCCTGTGTCCCGTCTTGATAGGAACGCCATTAACAAAAGAGCCATTAGCTGAATTCAGGTCGCTTATTAAATATAGTTGCTTTGGAAGAAAGACTAAGACCGTAATCACGCTGGTCGCCGCTTGAACCCAATACCGAGAACTTCATCTTTAACCCTGGTGGGGCGGCTTTTTTTACCGTCAGTGGCTCTTTGACAGGGGCTACTGATATTTTTTGCAGACATATATGATTTTTTACTGAAAATTAAATTGGGAAAGGACAGATGAAAATACGGGATTTAAAAAGGAGAAAACTGCATTATTCAGGGATGAAGCATTGAGTCAGTTACAACCTGATCCAGCAAGAACACTTACAGATTGGACCCAGTTTATAAATCTTTTCCCGCCAGTCCAAGCTCCTTCAAGCGGTACTGCAGTGTACGCAGCGATATACCGAGTGCCTCGGCGGTCTGGCGGCGATTGCCTCTATTTTTCTGCAAAGCGGTTCTGATCATCTCCGTTTCGCTCTGTTTGAGTAATCCTTCACCGGATTGAGTTGCACTGCTGCAATTAACTATCTGCGCAGGCAATTCGTCCGGTGTAATTTCCCTGTTAGCCAGTATAATTCCGCGTTCAATGACATTCTGAAGCTCGCGCACATTGCCGGGCCAGTCGTATAATTCCATCAAACGGAGCGCTTCCGGCGTTATGCCGATAACACGCCGAAGTCCTGCCGCAGCAGAAAATCGGGCACAAAAGAATTTGACAAGTTGTGAAATGGCATCAGCTCGTTCCCGAAGCGGTGGCAGGAGAATGGGGAAAACATTCAGGCGATAATAAAGATCTTCGCGGAAACGCTTATCTGCAACCTCAACGGCAAGATCACGATTAGTAGCTGCGATGACCCGCACATCTGCCTTGATCAGCAGAGAGCCGCCAAGCCGCTCAAAAACCCGTTCCTGTAGAACCCGCAACAGCTTCGCCTGCAGGAGAGCGGGCATTTCACCGATCTCATCAAGAAATATCGTGCCCCCCTGTGCGAGTTCAAATTTTCCCCGTCGTGCCTGTACTGCTCCGGTGAAAGCGCCCTTCTCGTGACCGAACAGTTCGCTTTCAAGCAGATTTTCCGGAATAGCGGCGCAGTTAAGCGGAATGAACGGTCCATTTTTGCGGGGACTTGCCAGATGAATTGTGCGCGCAACGACCTCTTTACCGGTACCGCTCTCCCCCATCAGCAGCACAGTGGTTGGCGTCTTTGCCACATCGCAAACCAGCTTTTCCACCCGTTCCATTGTTCGACCGCTAAACAGCAGCCCCTGAGGCGGCAGACCGGCACTGTCAAGTTCCTGCAGTGAAATACTCACACGCTGCAGTTCCACCTGCTCTATGGCCCGTTTGACCGTTGCGAGAAAGGTTGCAGGACTCTCAAGCGGTTTAGGCAAAAAATCAAATGCACCGCCTTTGATTGCCGCAACCGCCTCCTCCAGACGGCCAAATGCCGTGATGAAGATAAACAAAGGCGGATTCGGCTCACCACGCACACATTGGAAAAGCTCCAACCCGCTCCTGACCGGCATTTTCAGGTCTGAAATCACCAGATCGAATCGCTCACGCTGAATGCGCCGCAACCCCTCACCGCCATCAGAAGCAGTTGCTACGGTGTATCCGGCAGCGTCAAGAATGGTCGTCAACAGTTCACGAAATACGGCATCATCTTCCACTATCAGTATTGTTGCGGACATTTTTTACGTCTCCAGAGGCAGTTGCACTATGAATGTCGTACCGGCACCGACTATACTCTCAACCGTCAGACTTCCGCCATGCTCCATGGCAATTTTATGACAGAGAGCAAGGCCAAGCCCGGTACCACGAGCCTTGTTGGTCCAGAAGGGTTTAAAGATGTGCGGAAGGTTTTCAGGCGGAATACCGGCGCCGGAATCACGTACTCTGATAATTGCAAGTGATTTTATCTTTTCAAGCTCAACCTGGAGCTCACCGCCATCCGGCATCGCCTGCAGACCGTTTTTCAACAAATTGAGCAGTAGCTGAATAATACGGTCAGAAACAACCTTAACCTTCAGAGCCGCGTGCGGGGTGTAGTTGACCAGAATCCGGGCCGAATCAGCCTCAACCTGTATCAGCGTAATACAATCCCTGACCAGCACCTCCAGATCAGCCGGCTGTCGTTCGCCACGATCCTCACGGGCAAAGGAGAGCAGGTCATTTACCAGCGATTCCATACGAAGCGATTGGGTCACAATCCTGTCCGCATAATGACGTGCCTGATCCAGTGTTGCGGCGGTTTCCATAAGTTGGGCAAAACCTTTGATCCCGGCCAGCGGGTTACGGATTTCATGCGCCATAACCGCTCCCACAACACCCAGCCGCGCCAGCTCTTCCTGTCTCGCCAATTCCTGTTGGCGTTTCTCATCACGCCGCAACAGATACATGATGCCAAGGGTGACGAGCAAAAGTGAGATAGTCAAACAAGCCACGACTGTCACGCCGGCCTGCGCCCGCCTGATAACCCGATCCGCCCGGAACGTATGTAAACCAAGAGTCAGAAGATAGTCTTTACCTGCGCCATGTATCGTAGTTTGGAGGAGATAAATCTCCTCACCTGTGCCGAGTTTCTTGCGCCCTTCGTATATGCCGCTATGGATATCAATATGTGGAGGTGCTTCTGCTGAAACTGTCCCGACGAGCGCAGAATTGGTATGGAAGCGCACTACCTTTTGCTGGTCAATAAGTGAAAAGTAGGCGATATCAGCCGTGCGGTAACGGCTCAGTGATTGAAAGGCCGGGTCGACGGAGGTGAGTTGTTCAATAGCAGCGGCTATGGAGAGCCCTGCGCCACGCAGGTTCTCTTCTGCAACGCGTGGAGCGTCCTGAAAGGCACTCCAGGAAAACCACCCCACCAAGAGGGTAAAACATATCGGGATTGCTATGATGAAACGCTCGACTTTTCGCATCAGAACGAATAGATGACTGCACCACCGCCTGCGTAGTCAGGACTGCTTTTGCTTATGCCACGGGAAACGAAGAGATCAATTGCAGTTGACCGGCTAAGAGTCAGGATTAATCTTCCTCTGGCCTCCAGAAGATCCTCGGAATACTCCGTTGGGGTCGTTGCTCCCTTGATGACCACCATCGGCAGGAGGCTCTCTGTTATCTGATAACCGACTGTACCGCTGTAACTGAGATAGTTCTTTAAGCCGAATCCATCCACTTTGCCCTGATAGGTGTAAATAATCTCACCTGCCAGACGCATATCGCCGAACCATTTGGAAAGATCAAGCCCCCCGCCAAAGTCGAATTCTCCTGTGCCAAGACCATCTGACTGTGATGCGGTCGGTGTTTTGACAAGCAGAGACGTCCTGACCTGCGGCAGAGAGTCATTTTCAAAGGAGAGGATGTAGCCGGCCCGGAGAATAATGTCACCAAGCCCCGAAACGGCAGAACTGCCACCTACCCCTGTTCCGGCTACGCCACCGGAGCTAGCAACTCCACCCGGTCCACCGGCTCCTGCTCGACGTTCGACGCTCTGGGCACTCATCATGGCTGTCGAAGTTTGATATATAGATGTCGTTACCTGGGAGCTGCTTTGATTGAGAAGCGGCAATTCCAAGCTCAAATCGAGTCGTTCGTTCGGATACCAACTGGCAACAATAGGCAGATAGTAACTACGGGTTGTATTCGCAGTATTGTAACTACCCGAGCTGAATTCGCCGCCGATGCTGATCGAGGCTGTGTGCTGCTTTTCAGAAAGCTCAACACCCCATGAAGCGCCTACGAAAAAAGTCATGTAAACACAAATAAAAGCCACAAAAAACAGGGGAAAATTGCTCATCTGCCACCTCCTCTCATGGAGCCGCCACGGTAACCGGCACCCCCGACTACGCCACGATTACTGTTTTGTCCTGCTCCTGCTCCTGAGCCGCCGCGACCACGTAACCAGTTCGGCACACCAGAATCAGAGCGAAGCGAAAGGGTCTCGCCAACAGTTTTATTTTCCAGTTTCTGCGCAAAAAGATAGGCTGAACCATCTTTCCCCTGGGCTCTGGATCCGGTAATACTGATTTCCTGATCACGATTTATGGTAAAGCCCTGTCGTTCCCAGTACGACCAGGGACCAAGCAGTACTGTAGTAATACCCTGCCCTGTTGCTATGGTCATCTGGGTATGCTCACCTTGCTCTGCTTTTACAGGAGTGGTAATGACCGTCCCGCGGATGGTGGTAACCGTATTCACATCATACCCGGCAGCAACATCCAGCCCACTCGTGCTCTGACGCGCACTGTCTCCCCAGAAAGCACTGGCTTCTTTGCTAAACATGGCGCAGACAATCAGGATAAAAATGACTTGTTTCATAGAGGTATCTCCCTTTCATCGGATAACAATAATCCCGGTCAGGTGCTTAAGACCTGACCGGGAGCGTTGGTGGTGCATACTACTGAGCGATGGTTGCTGCC
>CAYQMO010000237.1:0-5810 GCA_964418315.1 uncultured Geobacter sp.
GGATGCGCTACGCTTCATCCGGCCTACAACTGCAGATACTCAATTTCATGCCGTGTAAAGTATAAATATAAATTGCGGAGGTTTGTATGACAAACGAACTCGATTGTCGCGGCATGGAATGTCCCGCCCCGGTTTTGCATGTTAGAGATGCTCTTGCAAAAGAGGCGTTGAACGATATTTCTGTACTTGTCGATAATGAGGCGGCCAGGCAGAACGTCAGCCGTTTCCTTGAGCATCAAAGCTACCAGGTGCAGTCAGAGGGGGAGGGTGAGCTGTTTCGTGTTGTCGGCAGACGCGGGGTGGGGAGGCAAAACACCGCTACGGCATCTCCACCTCCGGTTGCACTGCAATCGGTTGCCCGGTCGAAGAAGATCATGGTGCTGATTACCGGTGTGCATTTGGGGCATGGAGATGATGCTTTAGGGGATATGCTGATGTTCAACTTCATAAAAACCTTAAAAGAGATGGGCCCGGATCTCTGGCGAGTCGTGTTTGTCAACAGCGGCGTCAGTTTTACCGCGGAAGGTTCCGAGGCGGTTCCGTTTTTACAGGAGCTTGTCGGAAACGGTGTTCAGATAGTGGCGTGTGGAGCCTGCCTGGCCTATTTCCATATTCTCGACAAGATGCAGGTTGGCGAGGTAACTAATATGCTTGAAATCGTTACCGGTATGCAGCAAGCGGACAGCGTGGTGACGATATGAAAACAGCAGGTATCTGTTGATGTCGGAGAAAATTACCTTTTCCCCCGAACTGATTGACTCACACTGCCTGATAGATGTGAGAACCCCATTGGAGTTCGAGGATGATCACGTCCCCGGCGCGCACAATGTTCCGCTTCTGACAAACGAAGAGCGGGTTGAAATCGGCACCATCTACAAACAGATTGGGTCGGTTGAGGCACGTAGAAGAGCACTCGAGTTGACCTGCCACAGGTATTACGGCATGGTTGACCGGATCATCTCACTGTCAACCGGTAGACCGATTGTCGTCTACTGTTGGCGCGGTGGTTTGCGCAGCCTCTCGGTAACAATGCTGCTTGAGATGTGCGGAACTCCTGCAAAGCAGCTTGTCGGAGGTTATAAGTCATTTCGTGCCGGAGTGATTGATTATTTTGACCGCTGCGATTTCGGTTCTCCTCTCATAGTCATGCACGGTATGACCGGCACCGGCAAGACGCCGTTTATCAACGGCCTGAATCCGGCAAAGTGGGCGACTATTGACCTTGAAGGCATAGCTTGCCACCGGGGTTCTGCTTTTGGTGCTCTAGGAATGAAGCAGGATTTCACCCAAAAGCATTTTGAAACTGCCCTCTGGAATGCGTTCAGGCAGTTGCCGTCCGACAGGCCGATTGTGCTGGAGGGTGAGAGTCAGCGCATCGGGAAGTACTCCCTGCCGGGGTGCCTGTATCAGAAAATGGCTGAAAGTTGCAAAATCTGGTGCTATGCGTCCCTCGAAACCAGAATAGAAAGGCTTAAAACAGAGTACGCCATTCCTGAATATCGCGAGGCGATGCTGGAGGCGCTTGAGCGCATCAGAAAAAAACTTGGCGGTTCCCGCTACGCCGAGTTGAAAAGCAGTATTGAAGAGTGGGATGTAGATGCGATTGCCCGAGGCTTGATAGAATGTTACTATGACAAGATCTACTACAAAAACCGCCTCTGGATAGCGGATCTGGAACTTGAACTTGAAGATCTCAGGCAGGCAGAACTTGAGCTGGGAAAGTTCTGGAACACACAGCCACTTATGTCACAACAGTGACGATCGACGATATTATCCCCTCTTCTCATAAGCCTTCTTACTAAAGAACAAATCGTCCCTCCAATATCATTTTTTGTGATGCCGTACACGAAAAACCGTTTTTTCTCCCTTACCAGAAATCGATACTCTCCTGAAGCATCTGCTGTTTTTAGTAACAGGTTGACTGCTTTTTGTGCAGACAATGGATCTTGTGGTGACGATGCGGAGGTGGGACGTTGTAGCAAACATTGCGGCAACTATCTGATTAAACAGCGAAATAACATTTGGCACGGTCTATGTATATCCCAAAATCAAATCGGCGAATCAAGAAGTTGGTAATTCTGGCTTGAAGATGTTCAAAATAAACGATGAAAAAGGAGAAGAAAATGAAAAGTTTAAAATTGGCAGCAGTAGCAGCGGCTCTCGTCGCACTGGCAAGCAGTTCGGCTCTGGCAACCCCGTCAACGCAGATCTGGATTCCTTCAACTGACGTGCAGGGATTCAAGACATTGCACCTTGGCATTGACAACTACCTGCGAGCTGATCGCAATAATGCTGGCACGCGTGACCCGAATCTCTATGTTCTCGGACTAACCACGGGTGTGTTGCCGTTTGAGAAAGTACAGATGGAAGTCGGCGTTGATTACATGGCTTACGGTACTGCATATGACAGCTACCCACTTTACTTTAATGCAAAGCTGGGTACCCCGGAGGACTCATTATTCAAGCACTCCCCCGCACTGGCAATTGGTGGCTATAACTTCGGTACTAACAGCAATAGCGGGAGTGCCTTGCGCACGGATCAGAATATTGTCTATGCACTGGCCGCCAAGACTCTACCGGTTGTAGGACGCTTCTCTGCAGGCTATTTCACCGGAAACGACAAGGTACTGCTTGATGAGACCGGCAAAAAAGAGAACGATGGTATCCTGCTTTCCTGGGATCGTACTATCAGCGAAATTTCTGATAAACTCTGGGCTGCTGTTGATTATCAGGGTGGTAACAGTGGTATGGGCGCTTTTAGTTTTGGCGTGGCTTGGTCATTTTCAAAGAACGTGTCACTTATCGTCGGCTATGACATCTACAACAATGATAAAATTGCCGGTAAAAATACTTTCACCACTCAGCTTGATATCAATCTTCCATAGCTGTTCCTCCTGTTATCCGGGGGCGGTGTGGGGTGCCTCCCGTCCTCGATTTTTTTGGAGCCTACCCTATATATGCACACAAGGAGGTTTGCACAATGAAACTCATCGAAGCCATCATAAAACCGTTCAAACTTGACGAAGTAAAAGATGCACTCAACGCAATCGGCATTGAAGGAATCACTGTCAGCGAAGTTAAGGGGTTCGGTCGCCAGAAGGGGCATACAGAATTGTATCGTGGCGCGGAATATGTTGTTGATTTTATTCCAAAAATTAAAATGCAAATAGCCGTGAACGATGAACTGGTAAGCAAGGTCGTCGAAACAATCCAAAACAGCGCAAAAACCGGCAGAATCGGTGACGGCAAGATATTCATCATTAATCTTGAAGAGGCTGTCAGAATCAGGACTGGAGAAAATGGCGCTGACGCGATCTAAACTCGACGCAGTAATACTTATTAACGGAGGTACACCATGAAATTAAAACTTTATCTCGCATCAGTAATGCTTTTTATTCTGGCCGGACTTGTTCCGGTAGCAGCAATTGCAGAAGAAAAAAAAGACGCAGCTCCGGCTGCTGTAACAGCCCCGACTGCAACGCCGGCGGCCCCATCTGCAGCAGCACCGGCAGACGCTGCCAAACCTGCTGAAGCGGTTGCGCCTGCTGCACCTGTGACCCCTCCAGATGTCAAACCAGTATTGAATACCGGTGACACCGCCTGGATGCTGGTCAGCTCTGCGTTGGTACTCTTAATGATCCCAGGCCTGGCTCTCTTCTACGGCGGCATGGTTCGCCAGAAAAACGTACTCTCAACCTTCATGCACTCGTTCGTTGCTATGGGTATCGTAGGCGTTCAGTGGGCGGTGATCGGCTATTCGCTCGCTTTCGGTACTGATGTGGGCGGCATGGGGCTGATCGGTGACTTCAGTAAAACCATGCTGAACGGCTTGGTCATCATGAAAGATGCCGCCAGCGGAGGTGTTGAATACGCTCTTTTCCAGAATTACACCAAGGAGCCGGGCGCTATCCCTGAGATTGTGTTTGCCATGTACCAGTGCATGTTTGCCATGATCACCGTCGCCCTGATCTCCGGTGCTATGGCGGAACGTGTAAAGTTCTCGGCATACTGCCTGTTCGTACTCCTCTGGACTACGCTGGTCTATGATCCACTGGCGCACTGGGTCTGGATGACCGAAGGCTGGCTGTTCAAAAAAGGAGCCCTCGATTTTGCCGGTGGTACCGTTGTTCACCTCTCGTCCGGAATTTCAGCCCTGGCCTTCCTCATGTTCCTCGGCAAACGCCACGGCTTTCCCAATGAACGCATGGCACCCCACAACCTGCCTCTGACCATGCTGGGCGTCGGTCTTCTCTGGTTCGGCTGGTTCGGATTCAATGCCGGATCGGCAATAGTCGGCGTCAATACATCAGATGCTGCTGGAGGGTTGGCCGGTCTGGCCTTTGCTACAACAACCATCGCCCCTGCCGCAGCCGGTCTTTCCTGGATGATCGCCGAATGGATCCACTCCGGTAAACCTTCTGCCCTCGGTTTCGGTTCCGGCGTTGTTGCCGGTCTGGTTGTCATCACCCCCGCCGCCGGTTTTGTTCAGCCAGGTGCTGCGCTTCTGATGGGACTTATGGCCGGATTGGTTTGCTACGGCGGCATTCTGCTGAAGGCAAAACTGAAATATGACGATTCCCTGGATGCCTTCGGTGTGCATGGTATCGGAGGAACTTTCGGCGCAATTATGACTGGTGTATTTGCCACAGTCGGAGCCACTGGTCTGCTGGCGGGCAATTTCAAGCAACTTATGATACAGTTGATCGCAGTTTTGGCTGCAGGCGCCTACGCCTTTTTCGTAACACTTATACTTGCGTTTGTTCTTGAAAAAACAATAGGCCTAAGAGTTGATAAAGAAGATGAAATAATGGGTCTAGACCAGACACAACATTCGGAATCTGGATATAATATGTAAGAACACATACTTTAGAGCATGACTTCGTACCCGTTAGCCGCTAATCTTCAGGAAAGGATTAGCGGCTTTTTTAGTTGAATTCGTACCCAAATCGTACCCATTTTGAGTTTTCCTGTAGTGGTACAACTGACTTACTCTCCAGCAAAGCAGAGACACAAGATTTAGCAGAGACCTTTTAGGCACTTTGTAGTCGGCAATATGTAAATGTGCCCGGTTTGCAGAAATGTTTCTCGAATATACAGCATTGTAAATTAATGCTTGACTTTCGAGGAAATTTTCTTTAAATGTACAAGTTCCGTTTCTTCTGCCGTAGTAAAAAGGCTTCCGCCCCGTTAGCTCATACTGGTAGAGCAGCTGACTTGTAATCAGCAGGTGATCCGTTCGATTCGGATACGGGGCTCCACTTAAAGAAATGTTGAACCCGATCATCCCTGGAGGGATTCCCGAGCGGCCAAAGGGAACAGACTGTAAATCTGTCGTCAGAGACTTCGGAGGTTCGAATCCTCCTCCCTCCACCACATAATCATCGGAATACGGTGGCGCATACGAATCCAGGAGACGCATAGTCGCCAGAACTGGTAAGAGATGACCAGATGTTTTCCAAAAATCTTCATCTGGTATAGCGCGGGAATAGCTCAGTTGGCTAGAGCGTCAGCCTTCCAAGCTGAGGGTCGCGGGTTCGAGTCCCGTTTCCCGCTCCAGTAAAAAATTTGCCCACATAGCTCAGGAGGTAGAGCACTTCCTTGGTAAGGAAGAGGTCTCCGGTTCGAGTCCGGATGTGGGCTCCACTTTTAACAAAACAGACTCACGCAGGATCAATAAATTGCTACCATCAGGAGGGCCTTAGTCATGGCAAAAGCAAAGTTTCTACGTAATAAAACTCATGTAAACATCGGCACTATAGGTCATGTTGACCATGGCAAAACGACGCTGACCGCAGCTATCACTAGAGTTC
>CAYQMO010000238.1:0-5794 GCA_964418315.1 uncultured Geobacter sp.
TTATTGCCGTTTCCATTTCTACATCCCGGCTTTTCATGAAATTTTTGACACTATCTGGGCAGGTTAAGCCGCCTGTGCTCCGTGCCCCTGTTTTGGGTGGTTAATTCGATTAATCAGTTAAGCAGAACGTAACCGGTTAGTCACGCCCTGCTCTGTGCATGTTTTAAACGTTCCAGCCAGAACGTATGCCTGTCAGTCCACAATAACCTTTCTGTGTTGTGCGATCCCGACAACAACAGGCACAGGCCTCCCCGATACAATTAAAATCTTCGACGATCCCACCGGCTGCATTTTTTCTAAATACCCCCGGCTTTGCAAATGGGCACCATAAATTTTGAAATTCTCCTTCTTTGAGTTGCATAGTTATTTCTCCTTTAGATTAAATTCTGCTGTGTGAGTGTAACTTCCTGTAGTGCCTGTAATGCTTTTTCAAGTTCCGCCCTTGCCGCTGGTATATCTCCATCACGACAACACGCTACGGCGGCTCTCTTGTATTCCTTGTGCAGATTCCAAGAGTCTGATGTTTTTGGTGACGCTCGGTAAATTTTATTAGCTTCGGCTAAGAACCATCGCCATAGTTCAGCATCGGTTTCGTGGTTCTCGATTACTAAATCTTCTATTGTCCCGGATATGATTTTCATTATTAGTTTCCTATGGGATCCCTATTTTTCCTAACTTTCCTAACTGCCAACCGGTTTATGAGTTAGCAAAATTAGGAAAGTTAGGAATCTGCTAGAGAATTAAAACGTAACTCTTATTCCCGGTGCCAGGGAATACGGACAGGCCAATATCTTTCAGCCATGAGGAAAGTAGCTTGTTTTGTGTTGGTTCTATCTGCATCCCGGGTGGCAACATTTCATTCATGCGTTCCCTGATTCGGGACAAGAGTAGTCTGCCGTGTTCGGCTTCACTGCGGAGCGATTCAACTGCTTTGCTCAATACATTGAGATAAGGATTTGATTCCACGGTGGCCGTACTCATAAGCTGGAGCGCCTGCCCCGCAAAGTACCGTGTCAGTTTTATAGCGCCGGATACGGTATCCTCATTGACAGTCAAACCTAAACCATTGCGTTCGTAACATTCCAGAATATGCAGTACAGTCATAAATTTGAGACTGTAGGTTATTAACTTTGGCAGGTAGCCTGCAAACCGCTTAGGCATAAACGGCTGGATGGTGGATAGTTCGTTATGGAATTTCTTCCATAAGAGTTTGCCTTCGGCAGTCACTTGGAGCGTGTTTTTAGCAATACATCCAGTGTCACAATTAACTAGTGCCGGGATTGTGTATAACCAATCTATGAGATTTTCCCACTTTTCCTCACTTTCATAACTCAATTCATCATCGGTGAACATTGGAGGGGAAGAATTCAGTACCATAGGCAGGAAGCGATATAACATCCCATTAGCGGCTTCTTTATCGCCGAATACAGAGGCATACACTTCCGGCTGGATACCGCCCAAGACTGCCGCTCCTGATTCCATACAAAAACCGGACTTGGATACGCGATCTGATTTCAAAGCGTTGCAATTAAAGAGCGATAGGAGCTGCTCATCATCGGAGTTTTTGCCGCCCTTATATTGGCCTAGACTTTTGAGCAGTCCGGCCAGTTCGTCAACGTGGACTACAAGTCCCCGTGACGATCTCCTGTACATCGGGATGAGAGATTCGATGGTGAAATTGCTGGTGTAGTAGTGCCGCATTGGTGGCGGTTCCGATGGTGGTTCACCTCCGGCACCTTTGTTGCGATCATAGACGGATTTGTCAGCACGATACTGTGCTTGTTCCTTCTCAAATTTCACAGCCTCGATTGACTGCCTCCTGAGCAGAGGTTTCATTGCCGCGTCCTGCGGGTGTGTCTTGCCCCCTCCAGATCTGTCTATGAGAGCAAACCAGATAAAGCATGCTGTCGCCCAACCACGTTTAATCAGGAGTGTTACAGAATTTCCTATTGCTCCAGAAGCTACAGTAAGAAAATTCATCGCCATAAATTTAGGTGGACACTGGAGAGCTTTGGAGTATTCCCCGACAAGCTGCTGTATTTTTGCGGGAAGGACTTCGAACGGAAATGGAACAACTGGAAAACTTTTGCCGGCGTGGTCGGCCTGTTCTGGTTCCGGCTGCTCCTGAAAATCATCCTGTACCGGCTCGGCTGCTGGTTCAAGATACCGCCTGAACTCCTCGGGACTGACGCTATTCTTCAAATAGGGCGAAACCTGCTCAATCGACCAACCTGCGGCTTCGGCATCGGCCAGGTCGAAACCATCACAAACATCTGCGGGAGGAGTTACAATCTGGACTGAAGAGGCTCCGGCCTTCGCTGCTGCATCTGCCACGGCAAGAGCTGCCTTATGTCCTGCTTTGTCGGCATCCGGCCAGATACACAGCCGTTTGTCCTTAACAGGTGTCCAGTCGGTTTTACTAACTGCGTTACCACCGCCGCTCCAGGTCAAAACTTTGATCTTGCCGCCGACGATCCGCCGCGCCGCTTCGGTGGCCTTTTCACCTTCGACAATTAGAGCGATTTTGTCGGTGTCGCTGAGAAGTTCCAAGCCAAAGAGCGGCCTGCTTTCTGGTAATGCCTGCCAGCGCCACTCGGTACGTCCTGATTCGTTCCGGCAAAAAGTAAGAGGGGAAAACTGTTTATCCGGCTTCTTGCCTTCAATCGCGGACTGGAGTTCATACCGGTGAATGATCTGCATGAGTTGGCCGGTGCGGGATTCGTATATGTGTATTTTTGCAGGAGCGCCATGCTTATAGTGCTCTGCCGGTGGTGCTGGTGCATCTGCCGGTACTGGTACAACCGGCTTCCAGGTTTCCTTTGTGGTGGCCTTCGGAGGCGCGGTGCTGGTCGAAGTATGCCCGATAAATGCCGCTAATTCCTTGGCGGCTTCCGGTTGGCTACATTTACGGATTGCAGCAATGAGGCTCACAAAATCGCCGCCTTTCTCGCCAGTGGCAAAATCTGCCCACATGCCGTTTGATGTATTAAAGCTGAAAGAATCGCCGTTACCGCCTGAGAGGTCGCCACACTGGTATTCTCTGCCGGATAGCTTGCCGCCAGGTAGGTAGTGGTTGAGGATGATTTCTGCCTGCGGTAGTGCTGCCGCTGCAATCGTCTTGATGTCGGCAGTCATTTCGCGCCTCGAATGCGCCGATACAGCGCGTCACGGCGTAGACTGAAAAGCCGTGCCTCGATCATGCCGCCAGATTCAAACGCTGCCAGTGCTGCCGCCACTTCGCCAGGATTGTTAAATCCGAATGATGCTTGACTGCCTGAAAACTCAATTGATGGTGATTCATCGGTTGCCGCCCAGATAAATGCGGCTCTGTTTAGGTCGTGGATCTGCATAGTGTCAAGCCTCCCCAGCCGATTGGATAAGCGCCCGGATGTCCTCAACACGCCAGCAGGTTGTACGCTCCGTCAATTTCACAGAAGCAGGATAACGCCCTGATTTGACGCCTGACCACCATGCCGATTTACTGACCGGGATAATCGGCGCAATCCCTTTTTCCCTGTCTCCCAGAATTTGCGATAATCTCACAAGACCGCTTTCCGGAAGGTTGTTCTGAACTGCCTTTACGTCTGATTTTTTCATGACTGCTCCTTTTGAGTGAGCAACAAAAAAAGCCTGTGACAAAACGACCGTGAACATAATTAAAATGCTCTTGGTGTTTCATCACAGGCTTTCTGAAAAAGTCCGATCCCTCGGGGAATCAGTCGTCTGTTGCTATGTAGTTTGTATCGAAACCTACCCTCTGGCTTCCCCTTTTATCAAACCGATCATAACCGTACTAATAGTTATGTTAAGGCTGGGTATAACCGACGCTCACTAAGTCGCCTTTATTGGTTTTATGGTTTCTGGTTGCGGTTTTGGGATAAAATGCGCCTCTGTACTGTTGTGAAATCCTGCATGGAACTCGATGTCTCCCACAAATGGGCTTGCCATCTCTGGAAACATCTTGAAAATTTCTGGCATATATTTTTTAAAAGAAGCTTTTGTATCTGCTTGAACCCTCTTATCTCTGATTCCGTGATTTTGGCTTATGGCTAGAACTCGTTTTCCGGCGGTAGAGTCATGAGTAAAACCAATAATATCGTTCAGCCGCTCTTCTTCAGTAACTCCCGGCATACGTCGTAGTTGCGACTCAATCACTGCAAGTGTATTGGCTATGTTGAGTTGTTTTTTGGTGTGCAGAATTGCCGGTATTTTCAAAACAAATCGATTCATGTAAGCATCATAGCTGTTCTTCACTGGACTTTACAACATCAAAAATGTGATTGGACAATTTTACATCTATGCCGCTTTTTTGAACGGCAATATCTTTGCACCATGTTTCAGCCCGTCCAGATAATCCGCCCATATCTGCATCATCCTGATACGCACTGCAAGATGCTTAGTCCGATTGTATGCAGTACCTAAGCGGTCTGGCACTGCATGCGCGAGTTGTGCTTCGATAGCATCCGGGTCAAACTGTAATATCTCATGTAGCAGTGTTCGTGCCGTGGCTCTAAATCCATGAGCACAAACTTCTGATTTCTCAAATCCCATACGGCGGAGTCCGGCATTAATAGCGTTGTCGCTCATACAGCGCAGCGGTGAACGGTGGCATGGAAAAGCATATATACTGTGTACAGTTAGCGGCCTGAGTTCTTCCAATATTTTAATTGCTTGGGAGGGTAAAGGTACTACAAAGTCATTTTTCATTTTCATTTTCTTAGCCGGGATATTCCATTGCCTTAACTCATAATCAATCTCTGTCCACTCCATGTGTCGCAGTTCACCCGGACGACAAAACAGCATAGGCAATAACTGCATCGCACATTTAACCACAAATGAGCCTTTGTAATCGTCAACAGCCCGGAGCAAGACAGCCAGCTCCTTCGGGTCAGTTACAGCGGCACGATTGCCATACTCAACAGGTGGCAATGCACCTTGAAGATCGCCAGAAGGGTCACGGTCAGCGCGTCCGGTGGCGACTGCATATCTGAACACTTGACCACAATGGTTACGTGTTCTATGAGCAGTATCAAGCGCACCACGCGATTCTATGCGGCGCAGTACCGCCAGCAGTTCAGGTGCTTTGATGTCGGCCAGTATCCGGTGTCCCAGATATGGGAAAACGTCACGCGATAGACGCTCCATGATTGTGTCGGCGTGTACCTTTGACCATTTCTTTTTAAACTTTGTAAACCATTCACGCGCAATAAACTCAAAACAGTTTTCGGTTAGTTCAGCTTTCGCTATTTTCATTTCCTTGCGAAACTCTCCAGGGTCAACACCGGCAGCGACCATCTTTCTGGCATCGTCACGGCGTTGTCTGGCATCGGCGAGGGATACTTCGGGGTAAGTTCCAAAAGATAATAATTTCTCCTTACCCCCAAAACGATATTTAAACCTCCACCACTGACCACCTGCCGGAGATATGATCATAAACAATCCATCGGCATCATAAATTTTAAACTTCTTTTCAGCCGGTTTTGTATTACGAATTTTTGTGTCGTTAAGTGCCATTTCATCCCCCTTTAACGTGCCTAGATGGGGTACCCGAAAATGGCTTTCCCCGATACCCCCGAAAGTTACCCCGATAATGTATGGATGTCAGGGTATATTATTGGACGGTAAAAAACAATAGACAATAAAAAAGCCCCTAATTTCAGGGGCTTAAATACTGTATCAGATGTCATAAAACACTAACTTGGTAGCGGAGGCCGGACTCGAACCGGCATGTACCTGCGTACGGCAGATTTTGAGTCTGCTGTGTCTACCATTTCACCACTCCGCCATTTCAAAT
>CAYQMO010000239.1:0-5785 GCA_964418315.1 uncultured Geobacter sp.
ATATTAGGATAGTTATGGATTTGAAAAATAGAAACGTTGGGACGCTAGTGATTTTGCTCATTATTTTCTCCATGAATCAGACGTTACCTTTGACTTCAATAATGGTAATGAACGTATGGTTCACCATCATTCGGCTGACCCGTGGACCGTGACACTCGTAAACACTGGCGTGGAAACCATGACTGGAGGGCGGGTTAAACGGGTGCAGGAATACATTGGTAATGAGCCATTTCTACTGACGTATGGTGACGGAGTTGCCGACGTCAATATTGCGGAATTGGTCAGTTATCACAAAACTCACGGTAAACTAGCAACGGTTACATCCATTCAACCTGCTGGCCGCTTTGGATCACTGGATTTCAACAGCGACAACCTGGTACTTGGATTCAAGGAGAAACCAAAGGGTGACGGCACCTGGATAAATGGCGGTTTTTTTGTGATGGAACCTCAGGTTCTAGGTTACATTGCTGATGATACAACTTTCCTGGAAAAAGAGCCGCTTGAAGGGTTAGCCAGAGATGGTCAGTTAGTATCTTATCAGCACTCCGGGTTCTGGCAACCAATGGATACATTAAGAGACAAGGGACTTTTGGATGATCTATGGAAGTCCGGAAAGGCACCATGGAAAACATGGGAATGAATTTCTGGAACGGCAAGAATGTTTTTCTCACCGAACACACCGGTTTTAAAGGAAGTTGGATTTGCCTTTGGCTCTATAGTATGGGGGCTCGTGTAACCGGATACGCACTTGAACCTCCTACAAATCCCAGTCTGTTTGAGCTGGCAAATGTTTCCGAACTGCTCAGCATCCACTGGATCGAGGACGTCCGTGACGGCAGAAAGCTGACGGCAGCCATGCAGAAGGCCGAGCCTGATATAGTCATCCATATGGCTGCTCAGCCGCTGGTGCGTGATTCTTACAAAATTCCTGTTGAGACATATTCAACAAATGTTATGGGAACAGTCAATCTGCTTGAGGCGGTTCGTCAATCTCCATCTGTCAGGGCTGTTGTGAATGTAACTACTGACAAATGTTATGAAAACCGTGAATGGGTCTGGGGCTACCGGGAAAACGAACCGATGGGCGGTTTTGATCCATACTCAAGCAGTAAAGGGTGTGCTGAGCTAGTCACCGCAGCCTACCGCAACTCGTTCTTCAACTATTCAGCTTTAAACCCTTCAAATCTTCAACACCACGCAGCCGTAGCAACTGCACGTGCTGGAAACGTAATCGGCGGCGGCGACTGGGCAACAGACAGACTGATCCCCGACATCATCCGGGCACTCATGGCTGGCGAACCGGTACGCATACGTAACCCCCACGCCATCCGCCCCTGGCAGCATGTACTGGAGCCGCTTTCAGGATATCTGATGCTTGCGCAAAAACTTTACGAATCTGAGAGTGAATTTGCAGAAGGGTGGAATTTTGGTCCTGTTGACGATGACGCCAAGCATGTAGAATGGATTGTCAGGCGGATCTGTGAACAGTGGGTTAAGGGGGCACGTTACCAGATTGATGCCGGAGATCATCCCCACGAGGCTCATTACCTTAAGCTTGATTGTTCTAAAGCAAGAATGCGCCTCGGTTGGCAACCTCGGTGGGATTTAGGTAAAGCATTGACTTCCATTATAGACTGGGTTCGTGTATATTCCGCAGACGGTGATTTGAGGGAATGTTGTCTGGAACAGATAAATGATTATGAACGAACAACAAACTGAATATGCGTTTATGCAATTAGGTATTCAGGAGTTTTTTGCTACTCAAGAAGATGTATATGTCGATTTGGAAGACTGCTTTGGGCTCATTCATCAGATAGAGGTAATGAAATGCAAGCGTTAAGAATGACACAAGACGTAGCTGAAGATGGTTTTATTCACCTGCGTATCCCCCGCTCTTTTATCGCCAAGAGAGTTGATCTGATTATACTTCCTGCGCAAGAACAGCAGATAAATGATTGCATTGATACCGTAAAGGAAGAGGACGTGGAGTGGGATGTAGATTATGATGCCGTTGAAGCTAGTACATGCCAGACAAAACATAATTTTGAACGGATGGATGCTGAATTCGGACCGGAGGATTTGGACCAATGGAAATAACTACTGGTGATGTATGTGTCGCAAAAGTTGGTTTTACCGATGGAACAGACATCAAAGCGCGTCCTGTTATCATTATTGAACAACTAGCTCTTCAGGATTATGTCTATATACCTTTAACCACTAATCTAACCAGTCAGGATAAATACGATTGTATTTTTGAGAATAACGACCTGGCCAGTGGTTCGATCAAGCGTTCGCGTGCTGTTATAAAACGCGCTTGTGCAATTAACAAATCGCTGGTAACCGGAGCTATTGCTAAACTAAATCATTTAGCTTTAGAAAAGCTTCAGCGCCAGTTTATTCTAGCTAAGACCGCCAACTTTTGCCGAACGGTACATACAGCACCTAAAAAAACTTTCACCCCTGGAGATCGGATATCATACGCCGGTAGGGTTTTTGATGAGCGAGAAGTCACCACCCTTGTCGATTCGTCCTTGGATTTCTGGCTCACCACCGGACGCTATGCGGAAAAGTTTGAAAAAAAGTTTGCCTCTTTCCTTGGTGTTCAACACTGTTCCTTGGTCAACTCTGGATCATCGGCAAATCTACTTGCTTTTATGGCTTTGACATCTCCAAAGCTCGGCGAACGCCGCATTAAGCCAGGAGATGAAGTCATTACCGTTGCAGCAGCTTTCCCGACGACGGTTGCCCCCATTATCCAGTACGGCGCAGTGCCAGTGTTCGTGGATGTTAGCCTGCCAACCTACAATATTGATGTGACACAGCTTGATGCTGCGCTATCCGATAGAACTAATGCGGTTATGGTGGCACACACACTTGGTAATCCTTACGACCTGTCAGCAGTGAAAGAATTCTGCGACAAGCATAGTCTTTGGCTGATTGAAGATAATTGTGACGCTCTCGGCTCCCGTTACCAATACAACGGTATCTGGAAATACACCGGAACCATTGGCCATATAGGCACCTCCAGTTTCTATCCTCCCCATCATATGACCATGGGAGAAGGTGGCGCTGTTTACACCAATGATATGCAGTTGAAGAGAATCATAGATTCATTCCGTGACTGGGGGCGCGACTGCTGGTGCCCATCCGGCAAGGACAATACCTGTGGCAATCGTTTCGGACAGCAGTTTGGCGAACTGCCGTATGGCTACGATCACAAATATGTCTACTCGCATTTTGGCTACAACCTAAAAGTAACCGATATGCAGGCTGCAATCGGTTGTGCTCAGTTGGAAAAACTGCCTGGTTTTATTGAGGCGCGGAAAAAGAACTGGAAGATGTTGCGTGAGGGGCTTACCGGATTGGAAGACAAGTTTATTTTGCCGGAACCAACTGTGAATTCCGACCCGTCATGGTTTGGTTTCCTCCTGACCGTGAGTGAGGGGAGCAGGCTAACCCGCGACCGGGTCGTCAGCCACCTTGAGAACAAAGGTGTCCAGACCCGCATGCTCTTTGCTGGTAATCTAATTAAGCATCCCTGTTTTGATGAGATGCGCCGGGAAGGAAAAGGTTACCGAGTCGTTGGTGATTTGACCACAACAGATAGGATAATGAATGATACTTTTTGGGTAGGTGTCTATCCAGGCATGACGGAAGAGATGATTGGGTATGTGGTTGAGACGATCAAAAGGGTTTGTTGATAGAAGGCTAAAATATGACATCAGCACTTCATAAAAATACAACCGAAGATAGCTACTTGTCACAGGCGCGAGATCTTGTCTTAAAGGCAACATCAGATATTGATTGCACTGTTTTTCTGTTTGGTTCACGGGCACGAGGTGTATACCGTAGAAGTTCAGATATTGACATCGGCTTCGGCAATTTAAGTGAGCTGCAATTTACCAGACTCAGAGACCACCTGCTTTCCGAATTGGAAGAGAGCGCGATTCCACACCACGTTGATCTAGTGAACTTGGATACGGCGTCCAATGATTTTAGAAACATTGCCATGGAAGAGGCTGTGATATGGAAACAAAGCTCGCACGTAAACTGAACGATCTTGAGTCTGCACTATCAAACTTTCGAGATGCGTTGACACTCGAACCAAAATTGTTTCCTGAACTTGTAGCGGACAACATCAAATCAGGACAGATTCAGAAATTTGAATTCACCGTTGAACTACTTTGGAAAACTGTTCAGGTATTTCTCTATGAAATGGATGGTGTTGATGTTGTTACGCCAAAGTCAGTGGCTAAGGAATTTGTAGAAGCAGACTACTGCGATTATGCAACTTACGAACTATTTATTCGGGCAATTAATGACAGAAATCAACTCAGTCATATCTATCGGCAAGAAATGGCTGAGACGATCTGGCAGCGTCTACCTGGGTTTTTAATCTTGGTAGAACAGATTGTCTGTGTAATGAAGTCCAAAACAGAAAATTTATGAACTTTTCACCAACCACCATATCCGGCTGTTTTCAGATCAGCCCGAAAGTTTTTACCGATAATCGAGGCAGCTTTGTAAAGACGTTTCACCGGGATCTGTTTGAGCAGCAGGGATTAGAGCCGGAGCGACGCGAGGAGTTTTGTTCTGAAAACCGCAAGGTACTCATTCAGCATATCACCGACCAGATTCTTAAGGAGATTATAGCCGGATGAACCAAGAAATACTTCTAAATGTTGTTGCCCCGCCTATTGTTGCATTTAAAGACAAAGCCCGCTCTATTAAGCCTCTAGTAGCACAGTCTTTTGATATGACTCAAGCAGTACCGTCGTACCCAACGTTCCAAAAGATTCGTAACCACATTAAGTCATTATTGAACGATGACGAAGTTAGTTTTTATACTGATGTTCCCGGCCTCCCTGCGCTTAGATCAAAAATAGCCCTGACTCACCCGCTTGCAGATAACGTATGTGAGGACAATGTATTGGTTACCGCAGGTGCCAATCACGCCATGTATACTGCTCTGACCTTACTTTTTAATCCTGGAGAAAAAGTTCTACTTCTTGAACCATATTATTTTAACTACGACATGGCTATCAAGATGTTATCGCTTCAACCGGTATACTTACCATTATCCGAAAAGGAAGGTTTTAAGTTAAATGCTTCTGATGTAATCTGTAAGGCTGAGCTGGAGGGAGTTCGTGGGATAATACTAATTACTCCAAACAATCCCACAGGTGCCAGTTACGACGATTGTGAATTATTGGAATTGCTGGAGTGGTCAGAGCGTAGCGGGATTGAAATCCTGTTAGATGGAACTTACCTGCGGTTTGATGCTCAGCATCTAAAAGATAAAACTATAGGAAGGTTTCTTGATTCTACCCTCAATATAATAGGATCATTTTCTAAATGTTTCAGCCTCACCGGTTATCGTGTCGGTTACTACCTTGCTTCCGAATACAAAATCACTCAATCACTGAAAGTACAGGACACCATGGTGATATGTGCCCCGCATATTGCCCAATCAGCAGCACTCTGTGGACTGGATGAATGTGATGAAGAAGTTGACGAAAAAGTGCAGGCTATTTCATGCTTGGCAAAGGCTTTGGTAGAACAATGCATGAGTCTGAATAATTTCAAGCTTGCTAGATCAGGTGCATATTTTGCTTTTTTAAGGCACCCATTTAATGGCATGGAATGCGTGGATGCCTGCTTAAAACTTTATGAAAATACTGGAATACTCGGATTGCCAGGCACCGTTTTCGGTAGTTCCATGGCTTCCTATGTCACCACCGGTAATGTGTTGACCCACCCAACGCCGTTTAGTTGACCCACCTAA
>CAYQMO010000240.1:0-5753 GCA_964418315.1 uncultured Geobacter sp.
TAAGTCGCTAAAGGTTCAAGTACTATGATAAAATAAGTTGCGTTGTAGGGATAATGGCAACGCCTTGTTCAGTCATTAGATCAAATACATGATGACCTACAATCTCATCAACCTTGTAACCTCGTAGACGTTCATCCGCCGGGCTGATATAGGTAACGTGATAGTTACTATCGAGTTTCCAGATAACGTCTGACACATTTTCTGTAAGAAGGCGAAAGTGTGCCTCCCTCTCTTCCAATAATTTCTGACTGGTTTTATATTCATTGATCACTTTTTCGAGGTGGACCTTTTTTTCACCAAGCTCAATCAGAGTAAGATGCAGTTCTTCGTTCTGCATCTCCAGTTCAATCTGATGTACCTGTAGCTCATGCAACGTGCGCTGCATTTCTTCGCGAGAAAGTGGGTCTTGAGATGAAAACAGCTCTTTCTTTGCTTTTTCTTCTGCCCGTTGGCGCAAATTCAAATCTGTTTTTGTTTGTGCAGTCGTCATAGGTTCACCTTGTGGAAAAACAAAAAAACGGCGCACTGGAAATTCCGTAGCACCGACCGGTAGGTATCAGTCTGATTTACTGATAAAAGAAAAGTTTGTTAGGGGGGGAGTATGTCTGTCTGGATGGATGGGTTTGAAAGTTAACTAACGCAGGTGGTGGCCGGGTAGTTCGCATATCTATGAAAATCTTAGCCACAGTTTACCCCCTGGATTAAAAACGATGTAATCGACAGTACACCTATTAATCTGATTTGTGTCAAAAATAACTGTTCTTTTCCGTTCGTGGTGAGCTTGTCGAACCATGAACGGCTCCCCTTCGACAAACTCAGGGCGAACGGTCTATGTTCAAGTTATTTCCTGATTAGTTCTAATTCGCCGCTAACAGAATATAAGCCCCCTCCCCTTCAAGGGGAGGGTTGGGGTGGGGATGGGGTAGATTCAGTATTTTCAGTGTCTTGCACGACTTACCCCATATTCTTTGCAGTATAACGATGAGTGCGCTCGTCGTTAAACCTACCTCTTTTTCTGAAGCTCGTCCGGAAATCAGTTGAACATCCTGTACTGCACGATATAAACCGCGATGCCAGCGAAATAGCCAACCAATGCAAGTCCGCTGATCCGTTTGACATACCAGAAGAAATGGATCTTCTCCAGCCCCATCGCCGCAACTCCCGCCGCCGAACCGATAATCAGGATTGAACCGCCGGTACCGGCGCAATAGGCCAAGAACTCCCACAAGAAGCAGTCGGGCGGATACTGAGCCAGGCTGTACATTCCCATTGATGCTGCCACCAGCGGCACGTTATCGACAATGGCGCTGACCAGACCGATGATGGTAACGATGACATCTTCGCGACCGACAGTGGCGGTTAACCATTTGGCAAGGTTGGTCAGAATATGGGTATGCTCCAGGGTAGCGACCGCCAGCAGGATGCCGATAAAGAAGACAATCGAACTCATGTCGATCTGTTTGAGGGCGCGTACCAGGGTAAGGTGCTCCTTGGCTTCATCTTCTTTCTTGCTGTGGAGTAGTTCACCGGTCATCCAGAGGATACCGAGGCCGAAAAGGATACCCATGAAAGGTGGCAGATGGGTGACTGTCTTGAAAATCGGTACCGCTATCAGAATTCCGACTCCCATGGCAAACATGAAATTCTGCTCGAAGGGGGTGGTTTTGACCCGGTGGCTGTGACTTTCATCTTCAATTTTAACCGGACTGACAACCTCCCGCCCTTTAAGGATATAACTGGTGATGGCAAGTGGCACGATCATATTGACCATGGATGCGAGGAATACACCTTTCATAATAGCTAATGTGGTAATCTGCCCGCCGATCCAGAGCATGGTGGTGGTGACATCGCCGATCGGACTCCAGGCACCGCCGGCATTGGCGGCGATAACAATGATGCCGGCAAAGAAGAGGCGATCGTCATGCTTTTCCAGCAGCTTCTTCATCAATGAGATCATGACGATGGTGGTGGTGAGGTTGTCGAGAATTGCGCTGAGAAAGAAAGTGACAAAGCCGACCAGCCACATCAGCGTTGAGAGCTTGGATGTCTTGATGCGGGAGGTAATGACCTCAAAGCCGTTATGGGCATCAACCACCTCAACAATAGTCATCGCTCCCATAAGGAAGAAGACGATCTGGGCGGTACCCATAAGTGATTCATTCAACTGATGCCCCACCAGAGTATGATCACCGGTTGAAAGTGCGTAGATCGTCCAGAGAAGACCGGCGCCGATCAGGGCAGAGGCTGATTTGTTGACCTTGAGCGGATGCTCCAGGGCAATGGCGGCGTAGGCGATGACAAAGATGACGACGATGGCTGTGAGCATGATGAGGTCTCCTTATACGATAAATTTTTACTTGTGGTTACTGAGCATTTTTCGTAACTACTCAGCCAAAACTAAAACTTCGCCTCAAGCCAGGCGTTTAAACGCCGGGCTACGATCAATACGTCACCAAGTGACTTTGATGTGACAAAGTTGAAGTAACAATGTGTCAAACAAATACTGGTTAAAAAAGTGGCGGTGGAGACTGTGTTTTATACGGAGGGGGTTACCGGAGGGGCTCTGCCTTGCTCAATTTTGTGGCTGCTACTAATTGCAGCTAACGTTGTGAGTTGAAGTTTTTTTGATTCGGGGGAAATGTTGACAGCGGCTGATAGTAGTAGTTTGTTTGCGACGCGGTGGGTAACAGTAATACTGTTTCTGCGTGACTCCTCTGGAGGGGCGTCGATGGTAACGGAAATATAAATACTGGGGATTTCAGCCGTCGTAAAGGAAAATGGCGACAACACTAACAGAGCAAATAATAATATGTGTGACCACCATTTTTTCATACCAAGCCCCGTGCAGTGAAAACATCCAATGGTTAAAATAAATACCATCTAAACTTGTTTGCACGGTATCTGATACAACGTTTCAAAAAAAGTCAATCCTTTTTTACAATTTCATAGAAATATTGTATCAAGATTTCGGCTTTACGGATTATCAGTCAGGCTTTTTTCTTGTTTTTTTCCCTGTAAAACGGATTTAGGTACAAATTTTGTGCCGTCATTACCAGGTTGACCAAACACCTTTATACTGATATTCTCCTTTCGAAATTTTACCTAAGCGATGTGGAAGTTGTTGATTATGCCGCACAGTTTCCCCCTCATCCGGCCTGTCGGCCACCTTCTCCCTCAGGGAGAAGGGATTAGCGGCGAATCAGAACTAATCAGGTAACTTATTGATCTTCCGTTCGTGGTGAGCCTGTCGAACCATGAGCGGAAGATTAGAACTAATCAGGCATTTTAATGGCGCTGGCTGCAGTGTTGTTGTAAGTACTTCAATCGATTGGAGGGACTACAGATGATTACCCGCTTCAGAAACTGGCCTATCCTGCCAAAAATAATGACCATTTCCGTTATCAGTGTTTTGGCAATGCTCATTGTCACCTTTACCTACTACATTCCACTTATGGAAAACCGCCTGACGGAGGGGAAAGAGAGAGGCACCCGAAATACCGTAGAGGTGGCATACGGAATTATTGCCTCGTTCGACCAACTGTCGATTAATGGCAAGCTAACCCGCGAAGAGGCACAAGAGCACGCAAAGGATATGCTCAGGAATATCCGCTATCAAGAGCGGGAATATTTCTGGATCAACGACCTCGAACCGCGCATGCTGATGCACCCCAATGTTCCGGCGCTGGAGGGGAAAAATGTTGCGGATCACAAGGATCCGAATGGGAAATTCCTCTTTATGGAGTTTGTCAAGATTTCCAAAAACAGTGCCGGCGGATTTGTGAGCTATATGTGGCCCAAGCCGGGAGAGAAGGATCCTGTCCCCAAGATGTCCTACGTAAAGCTGTACCAACCGTGGGGCTGGATTGTTGGCAGCGGTATTTACCTCGATGATTTGCAAGCCGACGTCAGCAAGTTGCGCAGGATATCCTCTGCAGGTGCCGTGCTGTTTGCCATCATGACGCTCACCATGGCCTATCTGATCGGTGGTGGGGTCACCAAACGGCTTGCCAGGGTCATCGGCGGACTGCGTGAAATTGCCAGTGGCAAGGGGGATGTCGATCTGACCAAACGGATCGCCATCACCTCCATTGATGAGATAGGTCTCCTCTCGACCGAATTCAACGGCCTGATGGAGTCGATCAATCGCTTGACAGTATTCAAGAAAGTTATCGAAGAAGACGAGACTATTTTAGATGTTTACACCCGTCTCTGGCGTGTGTTTACTGAGGAGCTGAAGCTGGAGGGGTGTATAATTTATGAAGTCGATCTTATCCACAACCGTATGAAGCTGGTGTTCCCGCTTGGAATTGATGACGAGTCCATGTCGTGCAACAGTGAAATCCTCGATAATGCAGAACTCTGCAAAGCCCGCAGAACCGGCCATATGATCAACTCATCCAGTTTTCCGGCCATCTGCCGTCACTTCATGCATGGTGAGTCAAAAGAGCATTACTGCATTCCGATGACTATCGGAGGGGGTACGGTCGGTGTGGTGCAGTTCATCGTGCCGACCCACAGCACAGCAGCTCAGAAGAGTGCCTATGAGCGGCACGTATTCAAGGCTGAGCAGTACATCAAGGAATCTCTGCCGGTACTTGAAGCCAAGCGTCTGATGCAGACACTGCGGGATTCGTCACTGACAGATCCGCTTACCGGACTGCACAATCGCCGATTCCTGCAGGATAGTGTTGAAAATCTCTGTGCTGGGGTAAAACGACGCGGCAAACTGATCGGGCTCTTGATGTGCGATCTCGATTATTTCAAACAGGTGAATGATATCCATGGTCATGCCGCCGGTGACAAGATACTGCAACAGACCGCCCATGCAATACGTTCAGCGGTGCGGGATGCTGATCTGGTAATCCGTTTCGGTGGAGAGGAATTTCTCATCGTACTGCTCGACATCAAAGAGTCAGAGTCAATGCTGATTGCCGAGAAGGTTCGGGATCAGGTTTTTCAGACCCGTTTCCGTGTCGAAGGAGAGCAGACACTGCAGAAGACTATCAGTATCGGGACCTGCGAATACCCGACTGACTGTGACACCTTCTGGCAAGCCATCAAGTATGCCGATGTCGCCATGTACCGCTCGAAAGAGGAGGGGCGCAACCGCTGCACGCGCTTTACCGCAGAAATGTGGGCTGGCGGCCAGATTTAATTCCATAAGGAGCGTAAATGAACGGTTATCCAGGTTTAAAAGGACGCAGCGCGGTTATTACCGGTGGTGCGCGCGGCATCGGATTGGCAATCACCAGGGCGCTGATCGATCAGGGTGTCGTGGTACATGTATTTGATGTTACCCCAGGGGAAGGAGCCCAGGCGTATCAGTTCCACAAGGTTGATATTGCCGATTCTGCCAGTGTCAATGCGGCGGTGGCACAGTTGCCGGAGCAGATATCGCTACTGGTCAATAACGCTGGCATAACCAGAGACAAGAGTCTCGTCAAGATGACCGACGATGACTGGCTCTCCGTCCTTTCGGTCAACCTGACCGGCGCTTTCAACGTGGCGCGCGCATTGGCTCCTGCGATGCGGGAGGCCGGTTACGGGCGGATTGTCAACATCACCTCCATAAACGGTATGCGCGGAAAATTCGGTCAGTCCAACTATTCAGCCTCCAAAGCCGGGCTGATCGGTCTGACCAAGACGCTTGCCAGGGAATTGGGTCCCAAAGGGGTCACGGTCAACGCCGTGGCTCCCGGCATGGTGCTGACCGAAATGGCGCTGGCGCTGCCGGAAGAAATTCTTGCCAAAGC
>CAYQMO010000241.1:0-5753 GCA_964418315.1 uncultured Geobacter sp.
TATAGATATCTTCCGGCACCGGCTTGCACAAAAAGATCGGAGTGTCGAAGTAGGCATTGACACCGTCTGAAGCAGGCCATGGGAAAAGCAAATACCTCCTCAAATTCTTTAAAAATCGCTCAAGCAGTCCTGATGCCTCTCAACTCTCTCAATAGTTCCGGGTGATGGTCAAGTAATCTGAACAAATTAAGTACAGCTTTAATAGGTTTTGCCTCTCCTCGCTCATACCTTGAGAAAGCATTATGACCTCCGCCTGTAATTAGTGCTGCTTCCTTTTGGGTTAGTTTCAGCTTTTTCCTGATTCTAGCAAGTTCTGCAACTTCTTCTGCGTCTACCTTGTCGCGGAATATTTTCCACTCTGCCTCCTCGCGTTCATCATAATTGGGAAAACCACCATGACAATAATCGCAGAAAGCTCCATGTATTAAGGATTCATATTTACTGCCTCGATATTCCAAGGCTTTTGTCTGGCTTCCTTCATGCAGTTTACCCTCTAAGCATAGTGGGCATTGCTTATTATTCCATTTTGATTTCATGGTTATAACTCCTTGAAAGAGACTACGAAATACTCGCCTGCTTGTTGAAATTTTTCATAGAGCAATTTTTACCGCCATTTTGCATGATAAACATCCTGCCAAACCCTATGACTCTGGCGTCGTCATGCTCTTATAAAAATTGGAGGCTGAGAGCTGATTAATAACCACATGTGCAAGTATTGCTTTGAGATCGTAGTGAGGTCACCGTTTTTCCATATAATGCAAATGACCCTTTTAGGGTAGTTTTGTCAATTAAAAACGGATTTATTCTCATTACCATGTTGACGTTGATAAATTTACACGATATGGATGCCATCAGATATTTTACCCGTTTATTACTTCGTTATTAAGGAGCAGATACAGATGATTTCTGTTCCATATTCCCTTGGGGATTGAACCATGTTGATATCAAAATCTTCAAAACTGCCGCTGATTATCGGACATCGCGGCGCATCGCGGGAGGCTCCTGAAAACACGCTGGAATCATTCCGGCTTGCCTGGTCGGACGGGGCAGACGGCATCGAGGCAGACTTTCGCCTCACGGCTGATGGCGCGATAGTCTGCATGCACGATGCATCTACCGGTCGGACAACCGATGAAGAGCTGGAAATCGCCGCCTCGACCCTGAATGAGCTGCGTCGCCTTGATGCAGGTGCCTGGAAAAGCGCCGCCTGGCTTGGTACCGGAATACCGACTCTTGATGAAGTACTGGCATCTGTTCCGCCCGAGAAATGGTTCTTTATCGAACTGAAAAGCGGAGTTGAAATAGTAGCACCGCTGAAAAGAGCGCTACTGGTATCCGGAGTCACTTCTGAACGGATCAGGCTGTTATCGTTCAGTGCCCCGCTCATCAAGGAACTTTCGCTGAGTCTTCCCGTTTGGCATGCGTGTCTGCTCTGTGACTACCGGTACTCTCTGACGGGAAACGGTTGGAGGCCATCACGTAGTGACGTGCTGGCAATGCTGGCCCACACCGGAGCCTGTGGCATTGCAAGTGCCGACCGGGCATTTCTTGATCGTAATTTTGTAGATACTCTTAGAGAGATCGGGCTGGAAATACACGTCTGGACTGTTGACCGCCCTTCCAATGCACGGCGCCTCTGCGCTCTGGGTGTTGACTCGATCATGACCAATCGACCCGGTTGGCTCCGGCAAAAATTATCTGGAGAGGAGAAACTGCTATGAATTATTCCGCCTATCTTGCCACCGGTAAGATGATTGCTCTCATGCAGAGTTTTTCTAAAATCAAGGTCAGAGTTCACAGCCATCAGTCCGTACCGGAAGGGTCGATAATATATGTTGTCAATCACTTCACCCGCATAGAAACTCTTCTGCTCCCCTACCACATCTATAATCATACGCATGTACCGGTCTGGTCTCTGGCGGATCAATCCTTTTTTCGAGGGGCACTAAGCGGCATTCTGGGGAAGCTTGGTGCTGTCTCGACCAAAAATCCAGATCGGGACAGGCAGATAGTCAAAAGCCTTCTAACCGGAGAGGCCAACTGGATCATTTTTCCGGAAGGTCGCATGGTCAAAGACAAAGAAGCCGTCAGCAATCCATCCTTCTTTAATCTGCATAATAGCAGGAGGAGAGCTGCTCATACCGGTGCGGCAACATTAGCGCTGCGGGCGGAGTTTTATCGGAAACGACTGCGTCACCTGCTTGTCGAGAATCCCTCAGAGGCGGAGCGTCTCAGGATACTGTTTGAGATAGATGAGCTGGCGCCAGTTCTGACCGGGAAAACATGGATAGTACCGATTAACCTAACGTATTATCCCCTGAGGGCGAGAGAGAACGTGCTTAGTACGCTAGCCGACCGCTTTGCAGGTGCCGCTCTTTCCGAGCGTCTGCGCGAGGAGCTGCTGACAGAGGGAACCATGTTTTTTGACGGCGTGGATATCGATATCCGTTTTGGCCGGGGCATTCCGGTCTCTGAATCGCTCACCCCTTCGCGAATCAGGCGGGACATTTTTTCACTGCGGCGGATTGATTTTGACGATCCGCTGCCGTCTCTTCCGGTAATGCGCCGGGAGGCAAAGGTTCTAATGCACCGCTTCATGGCTGATATTTACCGCATGACTACCGTAAATCACGACCATCTGTTTGCCTCGCTGCTGAAGGCGCTCCCCTTCAGCAAAATATCTGAGGAAGATTTCAGACGGCGTGTTTTCATTCTGACTGTTATGGTGCCGGACAAAACCCGGCACTTTTGTCACCAGAGCCTTGAAACAGCTCAGATAGCGCTGCTGACGGATGACCGGTACCACAAATACCGCGATTTTCTGGAACTGGCCAGAGAAACAGGCATTGTCCGTCGTCGCAAAGGTTTTTTGCTGAGATACAGCGACAGGTTTACTGCAAGGAGCGAATTCCATCGGATACGAATCGAGAATCCACTCGGTGTTGCGGCAAATGAAGTGCAACCGCTTGCCGGACTCAAGCGTCAGGTGCGTTTGCTGGCGTGGCTGCCGGGGATGTTTATCCGGCGACGGGTTGTTGATCTGCTGCTGCGTCAGGTAGCCGCTCAATTTGAGGCCGATTACTCCCGCTTCTATCGCCCCGATGAGTCAAAAGAGCGGACTGTCGGCGCACCACTCCTGCTCAAAGGGCGTTCTCGGAGATTGGGTGTTCTGCTTGTACATGGCTTTCTGTCGGCACCCCGGGAGATGCTTGAGCTTGCAGCAGACCTGAACGACAGAGGGTATTGGGTATACTGTCTGCGCCTCCGTGGACACGGGACGGCGGCAGAAGATCTTGCCACCCGTACCGGCGACGACTGGGTCGAATCGGTGGATGTCGGCTATGCACTAATGAGCTCCATCTGCAGACGGGTTGTAATCGGGGGATTTTCTTTCGGAGGGGGGCTGGCGCTCGACGCTGCCAGGCGCATTCCCCGCTTGGCCGGGGTCTTTGCGGTATCTCCCCCCTTTCAACTAAGGAGCGTAGCGGCTCGCTTCGCGGCGGCAGTTAACGGATGGAACAGAGTCATGGAGGCGATTCACTGCGGCGGAGCGGGAAAGGAATATGTTGACATAACTCCGGAGCGACCGCTGATCAACTATGCGCGGGTACCGGTGGCGGCCTTGCTTGAGTTGGAGCATTTCATGAAAAATCTTGCTCCGAGACTGCGAGACGTTACCGTGCCGACCTTGATTGTTCAGGGGCTCAACGATCCTGTGGTCAATGACGAAGGAACGGAGCTCCTGTTCAATAGCATCGGGGCAAAGCAAAAGAGCTATGTGACCTGCGACCTGGGTCGTCACGGAATTCTTGCAGGGGAGGGCTCTGCAGAGATCCACGAGACAATTGCCGATTTTATTGGCCGGCTGTTTTTTAGCAGTACCGTTTAACCCTTGTTGGCTCTTTTGCGCCTGGTCGGGTCAAGCTCTTTCTTACGGAGACGAATCGAGAGTGGAGTAACTTCTACCAGTTCATCATCCTCGATGAATTCAAGCGCCTGCTCAAGGGTCATCAATTTTGGCGGGGTCAGCTTGATCGCATCGTCTGTGCCGGAAGCGCGCACGTTGGTTAATTTTTTACCTTTGCATGGATTAATGTCAAGATCGCTATCCTTGTTGCTCTGACCGATGATCATCCCCCCGTATACTTCAACACCGGCACCGACAAAAAGAGCTCCGCGCGGCTGGAGCGCGTCCAGCGAGTACGCAGTGGTTTCGCCATGATCCATAGCCATCAGAGCGCCGTTTTTACGACCAGGAATATCACCTTTATAAGGGGCATATTCGTGAAAGGTATGGGTCATCGTTGCCGTGCCGCGCGTATCGGTCAGAACCTCGCCACGCAGGCCGATCAGTCCGCGAGCCGGGATGATGAATTCGAGACGCACCATCTCGCCCATCGGTGCCATCGCTACCATCTCACCTTTTCGGGGTCCCATCTTTTCTATGATTGCACCCTGGAATTCTGAGGCAACATCCACTACCAGATACTCCATCGGCTCCATTTTTACGCCGTCTTTGATCCGGACAATTACTTCCGGTTTGGAAACGGCCAGTTCGAAACCTTCACGGCGCATGTTTTCAATCAGAATCGAAAGGTGCAGCTCGCCACGACCGGAAACCATGAACGTATCAGGACTATCTGTATCGTCAACCCGGAGGGAAACATTGGTGCGCAGCTCTTTGGTGAGGCGCTCGCGGATGTTGCGCGACGTAACCCATTTTCCTTCACGACCGGCAAAAGGGGACGTATTTACGATAAAGTTCATGGACAGCGTCGGTTCATCAATAGAAACGTATGGAACTGCTATCGGATTTTCTGCTGAGGCCAGCGTTTCTCCAATGCTGACTTCTTCAAAACCGGCTACAGTAACAATGTCACCCGTTCCAGCCTCTTCGATATCAACCTGTTTCAGCCCCTCATAACCAAGCAGCTTGGTAATGCGCCCTTTTGTGACAGTCCCGTCCTGCTTGATCATTGCAACAGTTTCACCGGCTCTGACTTTGCCGTTAAAGATACGCCCGGTTGCCATACGACCGATATAGTCATTGTAATCAATGTTGGCGATCAGCATCTGGAACGGTGCATTGATGTCTCCCTTGGGGGGTCGGACATTTGCTTCAATCACAGCAAAGAGCGGTTCAAGGTTGGTTGATTCGATGTTGATATCCAGTTTGGCGTAGCCCAACTTGGCGCTTGTGTAAACCACCGGGAAATCGAGCTGGTCATCTGATGCATTCAATTCGCAGAAAAGATCGAAGACCATATTAAGCACTTCGTCAGAGCGGCTGCCGGGACGGTCGATCTTGTTGATTACAACGATCGGCTTCAGATTCAGGTCGAGTGATTTTTTCAGGACGAAGCGGGTCTGCGGCATGGGGCCGTCAAGGGCATCTACCAGCAGCAGTACGGAATCGACCATTTTAAGTACGCGCTCGACCTCGCCGCCAAAATCGGCATGACCGGGGGTGTCTACGATATTGATCTTGTAGGGGCCGTGGTGAATTGAAAGGTTTTTGGCCAGAATGGTGATACCGCGTTCCTTCTCCAGGTCATTCGAGTCCATAACCCGCTCGGTGATGGTTTCATTGGCGCGGTAAACTCCGGCGTGTTTAAGCATGGCATCAACCAGAGTGGTCTTCCCGTGGTCAACGTGGGCAATAATGGCAATATTTCTGATTCGTTCCTGCATCGGTAAAGCTCCTCATTTCAATCAAAATAAAACGACGAGCATCTCTGCCCGTCGAAAGCCAA